>JALOMF010000527.1 GCA_025455635.1 Saprospiraceae bacterium
TGGATAAAATTCGAGGCTGACTTTAAGACTTTCTTAAATTACTGGCCTCAACTTTTTACCTGGGCTTGCGTTTTTTTTGTTTGATGTACCTACAAACGTCATTTTCACTAACATTAAAATCTATCAATTTAAAATGAAAAAATCATTCACTTTATGCTCTGCACTTACCCTTCTAGTAGCATTTATTGGCCTTTCTTTCACGGCTTTCAGGCCAGGTTCTATCTTGAAAATTGACACACTTAACAGCAACGTCCAATGGGTTGGCTATAAAGTTACTGGTCAGCACAGTGGTGTAGTGAACATTAAATCTGGTTCGCTTACTTACAATGACAATGGCTTTTTCAGTGGTGGCTCCTTCGAGATAGACATGAACACTATCAAGGCAACTGACATTCAGGGCGAAATAGCTGGCAAGCTGGAAGGCCACTTGAAAGCTGACGACTTTTTTGGAGTTGCAACTTATCCTACCGCTAAGTTCGTCATCACCAAAGTTGCTCCAAGGGGTAAGCCGGGCGAGTACAAGATTACAGGCAACTTGACCATCAAGGCAACTACAAAAGAAGTGAAGTTCGATGCAGTGCTGAAAGAAATAGCAGGTGGCAAAATCGAGGCTACTGGCGACATCAAAATTGACCGCACCGACTTTGACATCCGTTACGGCTCTGGCAGCTTCTTTGATGGCCTTGGCGACAAGACCATTTACGATGAATTTGACTTGAAAGTGAAGCTTACCGCTGTTCGCTAACAAGTTCGTGATACAATGAAGAAAAACGGTATCAGGAGGAATCCTGGTACCGTTTTTTCATGAATTATCCCTGACTATCGCATTAGCTCGATGGTTCCAGTCCTGGTTTGGTGCTCGTTTATTCCATTGTTGATATAATCAAATTCAATATTATAAACAAAACTGGCTTGCTGCGTTTTTTCGCCCTTGAAATCCCCGTCCCAACCGAGTTCTGGCTGGTCAGTCGAAAACACGAGATTGCCCCAGCGGTCAAAAACAGCTAAACGGAAATTGCTGATTTCGCAATCGCCCAGAAAGCCCCTGAATTCATCGTTGATGCCATCGCCGTTTGGTGAGAATACATTGGGCACGTACAGGCATCGCTCGCAGGAGCGCAATTCTGTCCTGTCTTCAAACACACAATCGCCCACCGTCACTACTACCTTTATTTCTCCGGGGGCAATGGCTTTGAAATTGTGCAGCGTGGAGCCGTCCTGCCACTTGTAAGTTGCCTCCTCGAAATCAGCATTGAACCAAACCCCTTGCCCTTCGCAGATATAGGCCAAATCAGGCAGCGGGTCAGCTGGGCCATCTTGTATTTCAGCAAAAACCGAATCCGTTCTACTGCATCCGCCTTGCGTCACCTTGGCCCAAATCAGGCCCGGCAAGGTCACGGTGAACGTCGGCTCCGTACTGCCATCCTGCCATAAATAGCTGGCGTTGGGAAGTGTCAAGTCCAAGGTTTTGGTTTCACCTTGGCAAAATTTAAGCTCATCTTCCAGCGCAAAAGGAACTTCCGTGAACCCAATTTCGATGCTGTCACGGTACTCGCAACCATCCTTGCTCACCTCGACCCAGTATGCGCCCGGTTGTTCGACGGTCAAAGTGGGTGCCGTGCTGCCATTTCTCCAAAAAACAGTAGCTCCGGCTATGCCCGGGTCTAGCACCAGCGAGTCACCTACGCAAAGAATCGTGTCGTTGCCAATGTCAACCGGTGTTTCCGAGACAAACGCTACCAAGATGGTATCACGGCTTTTGCAGCCTTCCTTGTCTATTTCCACCCAATATTCGGCAGGGCTGCTGGCCAGTAAGACGGGTGCGGTGGAGCCATCCGACCACAAAAAATCAACGTCCGTGAAGTCCGGGTCAAGGATGATACCTTGGCCAGCGCAGAGAATCGTGTCGTTGCCCAGGTCAACCCGGATGCTGTCGGGGGAGAGCTTGATGACCCAGACGTCCTGTTCGCCAAAGTTTCCGGGCAGGTCTTGGTCTGCTGACGTGGACATGCCAGCGCAAGCAAAACTACCATCAGGCAATTGCTGGGCGTAAAAAAGGCGGTCGTCAAAACTGCCGCCCAGGTTTTTTTGCCACACAATATCGCCATCGGGGGAAAGGTTGATGAGCCAGCCGTCTTTGCTGCCGTTGTTGTCATTTAGGTCTTGGTTTGGCGAAGCCGAAAACCCTGTGACCAGTACGCCGCCATTGGCGATTGCGGCCACGCCCAATGCACGGTCTTCGAAGCTGCCGCCGTAGTTCCGGCTCCAGACCAACCCACCGTCGTCCGCAATTTTTATCGCCCAGCAGTCGTAAACCCCGTAATTGCTGGGTACATCATTTGAAATTGAATTCGTGGTGCCCACTACGACAGCACCGCTTGGCGTCACAGCGATGCCGTAGGCCCGTTCTTCGCCATTGCCCCCGTAGTTTTTTTGCCAAACCAGGTTGCCGCCAGCGTCCAGTTTGGCCACCCAATAATCGTAAACCCCGAAGTTAGCGGTCAAGTCGCCATCGCCCGAAATCGAAGAACCCGCTACCAAGTAGCCGCCATCCATCGTTTCTACTGCATCAAAAGCGAACTCAGCAAGGCTGCCGCCGAGGCTTTTTTGCCAAATCAGGTTGCCGTTCGCATTGATTTTGAAAACCCAGTAATCAAATTCTCCTGAATTTCCGCTGAGGTCGCCATCACTTGATTGCGAGTACCCCGACACGACATAGCCCCCATCGCTGGTTGGCTGAATGCTCTCGGCACGGTCGTTCTGGCTACCGCCATAAGCACGTTTCCAGATGATGTTCCCTTGGCCGTCGAGCCGAACAATCCAGGCATCTTCCTCGCCGTGGTTGCCCGTCACGTGCCCATCAAAAGAAACTACGCCGCCCGCCACGATGTAGCCGCCATCGTCGGTTTGCAGCACGGCTGTCGCAAAATCGTTTTCTGCGCCACCATAGTTCCGTTGCCATTCCAGCTGTCCGAATGTGTCGAGCTTGATGAGCCAGTAATCAGCGCCGCCTTTGTTGTCGGTCAATTGGCCATCGGCAGAGCGGGAGTAGCCGGCCACGATGAGGCCACCGTCAGTGGTCCGCTGGAAGTCGTTGGCGGCCTCTGATTTTGAGCCGCCAAAATGCTTTGACCAATCAATGAACACACATTCGCTTTGCTGCGCAAACAGCAGTTGTGGCAAAAAGAACAGCGTCAAGCAAAGCTTGTGGTACATATCACGGAGTTAGGTTTTGAAAACTGGCAACGAAATTAAGCGGAAAACGGCTCGTGGCACTTCGAAAGGGCAAATTGGCTGGTGCCTTTGTCGGTCAGTTGCTCAAATAACCTCGGCGACCACAAAGAGGCCAAACCGGTCTTCGATCTCGCTGAGATACGTGCGCAGTTCCCGATCCTGAAGGAGCTGG
>JALOMF010000054.1 GCA_025455635.1 Saprospiraceae bacterium
TTTACCCAATTTAACTACGATTTCTTTTCGGCAGGAGCCGTTTGTCCAGACGGATCTAGCAAGACTGTAGGAAACATACCTCTTGCCTTTCGAGGTAAATGCCCCCCAGTTCAAGTGCAGATCTGCAAAATTTATCAACATATTAGACCAGTTATTTATTTGAAATACCTTATAATAAATCATATGAATATAGTCAAATACTTTTATAAATATTAGGCTAGTTTTTTGGGAATAAAAACATGCAATAACTTTAAAGGAGTCCAGATAACCAAACATAATCAGTTGAACATGAACGAAAGGTTGAGCAGTGCCATAAAGCTAAACCTTGGGATGCTTTATGGCTTCTCGATGTCCATAGATGAAGCTGCCGAATTTGCAAACTGGGCTTTCCAAGCTTGGGCCAGCCAGCACTACTTGCCTTCAGCGGCGACTGCCAGCATTGACCGGGGTTCCGATTTTCAAGCTGTCTATGAAATGCAGAAAAATGACATTCTGCCATACCAATCTGCCATTTGGGAACTACTCAAAAACTACCAAAAAATCGAAAAACCCGATTTCGTGGACTGGATTCACGTCAACACCAACGCCAATCTTGAACTGTCCTTGGTATTGGATGCCAACAAGCTGAGAGCCATAAGTTCAAATCCCACAGCACCCTCGTCGCTTTGGCCTTTTTATGCCGATTTTCTACAAAAAACGAACAACAGACTTGGCCTTTTGAGGCAAACGGAAGGCTACTTCCTTTACGCATTTGCCCAAAACCTGAAATTGATGAAAAAAGGCACCCCTCAATTTTCCGCCCAAGGAATCAACCGGGCAATGCCTGCCTGAGCCTTTCAGCTGTATGATTCCTTTCCAAAAACCATCTTCGCAAATTATTGATAATCAACGATTTGCATCACGATGATTTATATCTCACCAATACCATCGCTAAGTTTGCTACTTTAGCGGGTGAAGTTATTTTTGCGCTTGCCACTAACAAAACAGGTTATGACCATCATTGACGGAAAAAAATTATCGGAAATTCTGAAGCAAGAAGTTGCGGAGGAAGTCGCAAAAATCGAGGCACACGGAGGCAAGATTCCTCACCTCGCAGCTGTATTGGTGGGTGATGACCCCGCCAGCCAAGTCTATGTACGCAACAAGGTACGCTCCTGCGAAGCGGTCGGCTTCAAGTCCACCCTCGTCCGAAAACCAGCCACCACCACCGAAGCCGAACTGCTCGAAGTAGTAGATTCCCTGAACAACGACCCTGACGTGGATGGGTTCATCGTACAGCTGCCGTTGCCAAAGCACATCAACGAGGAGCGGGTCACCCTCGCCATTGACCCGAAAAAAGACGTGGACGGTTTCCACCCCGTCAACTTTGGCCGCATGGCTTTGGGTATGCCCAGTTACCTGCCTGCCACACCCTACGGCATTATGACCATGCTGGAACGCTACGGCGTTGAGACGGCGGGTAAAACAGCCGTGGTGATTGGCCGAAGCAATATCGTGGGCACGCCGATGGCCATCCTGCTCTCCAGAAAGGGCAAGGTTGGCGACTGCACCGTGACGCTTGTTCACAGTCGCACCCGGAATATGGCGGAAACCGTACGTCAAGCCGACATCATCGTGGCCGCCATCGGCAAACCTGAATTCGTGACCGCAGACATGGTCAAAGATGGCGCTGTCGTCATTGATGTCGGAATCAACCGCATTGATGACCCAAGCCACCCGAATGGCTCCCGGCTAGTAGGCGATGTGGCCTACCATGAAGTGGCGCCAAAATGCAGTTTCATCACCCCAGTGCCCGGCGGCGTGGGGCCAATGACGGTTATGTCATTGATAATGAACACGTTAAAGGCCAGCAAGCGGGAGATTTATGGCTGAAAGTAGTCGGGAAATTCATTTCCCGACAATTTTAAACTGTCGGGAAATAAATTTCCCGACTACAGTAGAGTAGGACCCACAAACCTGACTTTTGCTGCGTTACTTGATGAAAAAACGGCCGCAATCCTCCTTTCGTCCGATTTTTGACGGCAAACAAAGGTTATTTTTGCCCAAAATCATTCATTTCGGCTTTACTTTGCCCTCTGCAATTTAGCAATCAAACCCTGTCTGCCGAACAGGCAGGAATTAAACAATCGAAATATGTCAGATATCGCACCTCCGACCTACGAGAAGAAGTCATTCTGGAAAAGGCCAGAAGGCATGACTGGCGCCTTGTTCCTTGGCGCATTGCTGCTCGGCGGCGGCTACCTGCTTTTTGCAAACATGGCTGCCATCGTAGCCCTAGCCGCCAATACGCTCTACCTCGTGCTCATGCTCATGGCATTGGCTGCGCTGATTTACGTCATTCTTGACCCAAAAATGCGCAACCTGATTTGGTACATGTACAAAAGCGTGATGCGCTGGGTGACGGGGCTTTTCGTGCAGCTTGACCCTGTCGGCATCCTGAAAAGCTATGTGGAAGACTTGGAGAACAACCTCGGCAAGATGAGCAAGCAAATCGGCAACCTAAAAGGCCAGATTCGCAAAATGAGCACCTTGATGGAGGAAAACAACAAGGAAATCCAGAGCAGCCTAAAGCTGGCCAGCGTTGCGAAGCAGCAAGACAACGAGAGCCAAGTCGTGCTGGCTACCCGCAAGGCTGCCCGCTTGCAGGAAACGAACGAGAAATACGCCGCCCTGCACGGTAAAATGGAAATCCTCTACCGGATTCTTGACAAAATGTATAAGAACTCTGAGATTTTGCTGGAGGATACCCGTGACCAAGTGAAGCTGAAAGAGCAGGAACGCAAGGCCATCCGGGCATCGCACTCGGCCATGAAATCGGCCATGAGCGTCATCTCCGGCGACCCCGACAAACGTGCCATGTTCGATGCAGCCGTGGAGAACATCGCCGACGATGTGGCCAACAAAGTGGGTGAAATGGAGCGCTTCATGGAAATGTCGTCTAGCTTCATGGACTCTATTGACCTTCAGCAGGGCGTATTCCAAGAAGACGGCCTTCGCATGTTGGAAGAATGGGAACAAAAAAGCACCATGATGCTATTGAACCCAAAAGGCACTAGCTCCAACGAGACACTTGACTTGAACCGCCCAGTGGCTCGGCCAGAGAAACAAGGCCGGGGGGATGGTGCTGGTGGATACGACAACTTGTTTAACTAAACAAAAAAGGCGGTCAAATTGACCGCCTTTTTTGTTTACCAGCTATCCAACCCCAGCAATTTCTTGCCCAAATCGCTCAATTCCGCCGTGCCATATTTCGTCTGTTCCCAGCGACGAGGGTCGCCGGGGAAAGCATAACCCTCTGGCGAAATCCTATCCCGCCAAGAATTGATGCGCCACTGGCGGAGCGGCTCGTCGTCTTCTTGCGCAGGCATCATGGAGATGTATTGCGCCATGCGCACCTTGTTTTCTGACCGATTGGCACGGATTCCATGCGCCAGCAGGCTGTTGAAAATGAGCAGGTCGCCTGCCTCCATTTTTACCTTCACCAATTCAAAACCAGTCGTATCTGGCTGAAAATGGTTGCGGTCGTCAGGCTGCGTCAGTTTCCAAGTATCGTAGGTGCGGTACAGCTCGGGCACACACTGGAAGCCGCCCATATTCTCGTCGGTCTGGTCGGCAAGGGCGAGCACGCCCTGCACCTGCACGGGCTTGGTCTCCGGGTCGTAGTCCCAATGGATGAACGCCTTGTACTCAAAGCCGGGCCGGATGGGGAAGTTCAGGTTGGCCCGGTCTATGGTCACCCACAGTTTTTCGCTGCCCCAAATATCCACGAAAGCGTCGTAAACCCTCGGCCACTGGCGGTTATCCCAGAGTCGTTGGTGGTTGTACACTTCCACCATGCCCGTGTTGGTCAGCTCTTTCATCATCATCTCGGCACGGGGCTGGGTGTACCACGTACCCTGGTCGTTGGGGTCTTTTTCCTCGAATTCCCAAAGGAAATCGGCGGTGCGCTGCGCCATTTCCTTTGGAACGGCATTCTTCACAACGACGTAGCCATTGTGTTTCCAAAACGCCCAATCCTCCTCGGACAGTACCCGAAGGGGCTGCCCGTTGGAACGGTCGTTGAGTTGTTGCACACTTGAAGTTGCATTGGAGGGATTACCGGGAATGTCCTTGTGGGCGTTGTCCGGCATCATTGTGGGGGCCATCGTGGGCGTCATGGTTGCGGTCATCATAGAATAGATTGTTGAATTGCTTGATTATTGTCGGTTTGAGCAAGGATTGACTCATAAACACATCGCAAAAGTATCCTGCCCCGATTGCGCCCGCTCCTCATTCATTGCCCATTATTTGCACTATTTTGACCTCAATTCTTCATTTTGTAAAAAAATGGGGCATTTTTACACAAATTCTGACTACATGAAGCTGAAATTGGAAGACGCCAAGCCGGATGCAAAAAGCTCTTTTCGGTTATTGACACCGAAATTGTACGACCGCTTCTACTGGCATTACCACCCAGAATACGAGCTGATTTTCATTGAAGGTGCCGATGGCAATCGGCATATCGGCGAGCATGTCACCAAGTTTGAGGGTAGCGACCTCGTCTTCATTGGCCCCTATTTACCACACCTCAATTTCGATTACGGCCTACGCACCGATTACCAAAAAGTGGTGGTGCAACTTAGGGAAGACTTCTTGGGCGAGCAGTTCCTGCATGCGCCAGAATTGGCAGACGTTCGGGCGTTGTTCGAGCGGGCGAGGCAGGGCATCGTTTTTCATGGAGAAACCAAGGCGCAAGTCGGCAAAATGATGCAGGCGATGACCGGCGAGCGCCACTTCCGCCAGTTGATGTTGCTGCTCGAAATTTTCCAGCTGTTGGCCACCGCCGAGGAATGGACGCCACTGCAGGCCACTGCCATTGAACACAGCTACGACCTCAAGGCCGAGCAGCGTACGAAACAGGTGCACTACCATGTTGCGGAGCATTTTTCAAGGAAAATAACCGTGCAGGAGCTGGCCGCATTGACCTACCTGAGCGAAGCCGCATTTTGCCGTTTTTTCAAAAAAACCAGCGGGATAACCTTCACCGAATACCTCAACCGCTACCGCATCCACCAAGCAAAATTATTGCTCCAGCAAGGCCACAACGTCACCGACACTTGTTTCCAAAGCGGCTTCGAGAGCCTTTCTTATTTCAACAAAACCTTTAAAAAACTGGCGGGAATGAACCCGATGCAGTTCAAACTAAAGGTGCGGGGGTGATAGTGGATATTTGGAAATTGTGTTGCTTTGCAACAAAAAAACAAACACATGGCCGAAGACAAAGCTCCCATCTCCGACG
Organism: Saprospiraceae bacterium; assembly: GCA_025455635.1. Classification (GTDB taxonomy): domain Bacteria; phylum Bacteroidota; class Bacteroidia; order Chitinophagales; family Saprospiraceae; genus UBA6168. The sequence continues at coordinate 5,279 of JALOMF010000054.1, forward strand.
TAGAAAACAGTGTGCTCATCCGAAGCGTGGGCATTGCCAGCTTCGTGTTGGCAGGCATTTTCATCGCACTCCTTTTTTTCCAGGACAACCTCGCCAAGGTTTTTGGCAGCTACGCCGACGAGGCCACCATCGGGCTGATGCTGGTCGGATTGTGGCTCGTGGTGAGCAGTAGCATCCGCACCGCTGTGAACCACGCCAAGGGCGTCGAAACCTGGAAACTTGTGCTAGGTGGCATACTCACTGGATTGATAGGCTCAGTGCTAACAACCGCATTTTTAATCATGTTCCCCAACGTGGCCAAATCGCAGAACATGGCGGCAGTCACTGGCGCTACTGGCGGCCTTATTTTTGCCACGAGCCTCATTGCATTCCTCATCACTTTATTTGTGGTCATCAACATCCGTGTAAAAAGCAGGGCACTTGGCAACCTGTTGGAGTTCCTGCTCATTGGTGCAACTATCGCTGGGCTGGTGTGGTACGCCACGAAGTGAGGTTCGGAGGTTGAGGGTTCTTCGTTCATTTCAAAACCCCAACATCTCCTCCATGCCGAAGCATCCTCGCTTGCCAACGAGCCAGCGAGCGGCAGCCAATGCGCCTTTTGCGAAGCCCTCCCGGGAGTGTGCCACATGGCTGATTTCGATGGTGTCCACGCTCGAATGCCAAGTGACGACATGTGTGCCGGGCACATTTTCCTCCCGCTTGCTGATGATGGGGAGCAGGTTCGGTGCAGCTTCAAATTGCTGGTTATCAGTCGTTTGCAGGAATTTTTGCCAATCCGTTTTAGTCGAAATTTGCGACAGCACACCCTGCGCCAATGTAATGGCCGTGCCGCTCGGATAATCCAGCTTCTGGGTGTGATGTACTTCTTCCATGCGCACATCGTATTGCCGCTGGCCGTCCATCAGCATCGCCAGGTAGCGGTTCACGGCAAAGAAAATATTGACCCCAACGCTGTAATTCGATGCATAAAAAAAGGCCCCGTTGTTTGCTTCGCAAATCGCTTTTGCCTCCTCCATCCCGTCCAGCCAGCCGGTGGTGCCGCAAACCACTGGTATGCCAGCCTCCAAGCAAGTCCGCACGTTTTCCAAAGCCGTTTCAGGCCGGGTGAACTCGATGGCCACATCGGCAAGGCGCAGGTTATCGGCAGTAAAATGCGCCTTATTTTCCACATCAATTGTCAAAACGACCTCGTCGCCAGCTTGTTCTGCGAGGGATTTGATGGTCTTGCCCATTTTGCCAAATCCTATCAATGCAATTTTCATTTGTAAATTCTTTTGTTAAGATATTGTGACTTAAATCATCAAGCGGCGTCAAACCTACGATTTTTGTTGTTTTACTTGCCAATACCTGGCTTACCACGGCCCCTCATTGCGAGGGGTCTTTTTTTTTCATGCCAAATCAACCAATTTTGCCGGGCATTCCAACCAACACATGCTAACTATGCACTGGCAAACCCTCGCAAAAAACGCGCTCCTCGGCACGGAGAACAGCACCATCCCAAGCGCAACCCAAGCATGGTTGGACTCATTGGGATTGGACTCCGCTGCTGAACCACCGCAACTGCTCGCCAACGCCGCAGCCATGCTGTCGCAAATGCGCAAAGCTGGCTTCCAACTCGCTGATTTTCAAGGAGAAATGCCAAGACCAACCACAGCTTCTTCGGCAGTTTCGCACTCCATAAAATCCGTCCAACTGCTCAAGCTCATGCTCAATGGGGCGCACTTCGACGTTCTGCCTGAGTACTTCCGGCTGCTGAAAAAACACGGGAAAACGCTGCCAACCTCCGAAATCCCAGCCTTGATGCGCTTGAAAGAACCGCCCCTCACTTGGAATCAAATCCGGCCAACATTGGGCGAAGTTGGCCTTTGGCTCATGCAGCAGCACCCCGAATGGTCGAAGCTGCTGGAAGACACAACCAGCTTTGACTGGCAAACAGGCAACCGAACCGAACGCCTGAAATTGTTCGATTTTTGGCGAAAAGTATCGCCCAGCCTTGCCCTTTCACGCCTAAAAACCACTTGGGAAACGGAAACCCCGACGGACAAACCTGTTTTTTTGGCAAAACTTGACGCGAACCTTTCGCTGGAAGACGAGCCTTTCCTGGAAACGGCCTTGGACGACAAAAGAAAGGAAGTTCGGCAAATTGCGGCAGTTCTTTTGGCGAAACTCCCCGGCTCTTTGCTGTCGCAACGGATGGAAAAACGGGCCGAAAGCCTGCTGGTTTTCAAAAACGGCAAGCTGGCCGTCCAAATCTGGGAGGAGCCTGATGCCAGCGCACAACGTGACGGCATACAGCACCTGCAACTCGACTGGGCGGGCGGGGCAAAGGCCGCCCAACTGGGGCAGGTAGTTTCGAGGGTAAGCCCAAGTCACTGGGAGGTATATTTTCAAAAACCGCCTTCTGACATCATTCAATTGTTCGACCAAACGGATTGGCAACAGACCCTCCGCCAAGCACTCATCAATGCCGTGGGCTTTCACAAAAACGAGGACTGGGCTACCCACTTGAGCGAGCACTTGATGTCGGACGAAGCCGTGCTTTATGGTAGCTACAAGCACCTCGACTTAGTTTTGAAATTGTTGCCCGATGCCGAGGCCCACCGTTTTGCCCTGCACAAAATCAGGCATTGCAGCGAACTTCCCGTGCAGCAAACCGTGATAAATTACCTGATGCACTGCAATAGCGCCCAATGGCCCGACGAGCTTAGTCTATTGATTATCAACCAGTTCCGCAAGGATATTTTCAAGGATTACCGCCAGCTTTGGCAACTCCAGCACCTACAAGATTGGCTGAAACTGCTTGGGCTGCGCTGCGACCCTGCCCGCTACGACCAACTACAAACTGGCTGGTCGAGTGATGCCGTTCAGTGGCGCTACTGGGAAAAACCAGTGGAAGATATGCTGGCAAAGGTGTTGTTCCGACGGGAATTGCAGGCTGAGTTGTCGAAATGAACTACATTCGCAACCCGATACCGGACATTTCACCGTGAAAAAAATCCTACCACCACAACTCTTCCAACTCGAACCCGACCGGGTGCTGCTCGACGTGCGCACCCCTGCCGAGTACGAACAAGGCCACGTGCCCGGAGCCGTCAACCTGCCCCTTTTCAGCAACGAGGAGCGGGTCGAAGTGGGCACACTTTACAAGCAGGTCAGCCCAGAGAAGGCATTTCTGCGGGGCTTGGATTTTGCTGGCGCAAAAATGTCGTGGTACGTGAAGGAGGCCATGCGCATGGCCCCCAACCGTAAAGTGGCGTTGCATTGTTGGCGAGGCGGCCAACGCAGCGGAAGCATCGCCACGCTGCTGTCCTTCGCCAAATTCGATGTGCAGGTGCTCCAAGGCGGCTACAAGGCATACCGTCATCACGTGCTGGAACAGTTCTCGCTTCGCAACCACCGCTACATCGTACTCGGCGGGAAAACAGGCAGTGGCAAAACACTGATTATCAATGAGTTGAAGAGAATCGGTGAGCAAGTGATTGACCTCGAAGGACTGGCACACCACAAAGGTTCGGCCTTCGGTTCGCTCGGCGAGCTGCCACAGCCGACGGTGGAACAATTTGAAAACGACCTCTGCGCCGACCTGTCAAAGCTCGAAGAAGGCCGCCGGATTTGGGTGGAAAATGAGAGCCGGAACATTGGCCGAGTCGTCATCCCCCCACCGCTTTTCGATTGGGTGAAATCATCGCCGATGGTGCATTTGGAAATCCCCTTTGAGGTGCGGTTGCGTTATTTGGTGGAGGAGTACGGCGGTTTTCCGAAGGAAGAACTGGTAGGTTCGCTCCTCAAAATCACCAAGCGCATGGGCGGCAACAACGTGAAAGACGCCCTCGATGCTTATGACGCTGGCGACGTAGAAAAAGCCACCGCCGTCGCACTGCACTACTACGACAAGACCTACGCCCACTCTACCAGCAAAGGCAATTTTTCCAAAAAACTAGAGCTGGAAGCTGTGCAAATTGACGTGCCAAGCATAGCGCAACAACTCGTACAACTGGCTGATAGTCAAGGACTTTGATGTAGTCGCAAAAGTAGTCGCCAAATTTATTTGGCGACAAACTAATACCTGTCTGCCAAATAAATTTGGCGACTACAAAATCGGCTTGCCAAATAAATTTGGCAGCTACAAAATTGGTCTGCCAAATAAAATGGGCAGCGACTTTATGGAACAAATCAAACTCACGCAATACAGCCACGGCTCCGGTTGCGGATGCAAAATCGCCCCAAAAGTGCTCGACCAAATCCTGAGCGGCTTGGGCGAGCGGGCGCACTACCCCACCCTGCTCGTGGGCAACGAAGGCCGTGACGACGCCGCCGTGTTGGACATCGGCAACGGGCAGGCGCTCATCAGCACCACCGATTTTTTCATGCCCATCGTGGACGACGCCTACGAGTTCGGGCGCATTGCGGCAGCAAACTCCATCAGCGACGTGTATGCGATGGGCGGGAAGCCGCTCATGGCCATTGCCATCTTGGGTTGGCCGGTGGACAAACTGCCCACCGATCTAGCCACCCAAGTGCTCGAAGGTGGCCGCAGCATTTGCCGGGAGGCAGGCATCCCGTTGGCCGGAGGCCACAGCATTGACTCGCCGGAACCGATTTTTGGGCTGGCCGTCACGGGCATGGTGAGCCACGAAAACCTGTGCAAAAACGATACGGCTCAAACGGGCGATTGGCTGTTTTTGACCAAGCCGCTGGGTGTTGGCGTACTGTCCACGGCGCAAAAGCGGGGGGCGTTAGCGCCTGAGCATCAGTCAGTGATGATTGAGAGCATGACCCGACTGAACAGCGTCGGCGAGCAATTGGCCAAGCTGCCCAGCGTCACTGCCATGACCGACGTGACGGGCTTCGGGCTACTCGGCCACCTCGTCGAAATGGCCACGGGCTGCGGACTTTCCGCCGACCTTTTTTACGAAAAAATACCTGTGCTGGACGGGGTGCGTGGCTACATCGGCCAGCGGATTTTCCCCGATGCGACGACCCGCAACTGGAGCAGCTTTGGGGAGAAAATCGGCTTCGGCGCTGGGGTGAACGTGTTGGAAGCCTTCACCCTCCTGCCCGACCCACAGACCAACGGTGGGCTGCTTTTCACGGTGAAAAATGAGGGGCTAGAAGCGGTGCGGACACTGCTGACTGGTGTAGGATTGGCAGCTCACGCCGAGCCGATAGGCCGGATGGTAGCACGAGGGGAAAAATTCGTAAATGTTTTATTATCAAACAGTTAGAGCGATTTGAAAAGCCTCGACAAATACCGCAACAAGGTCTTCCACCAAGACGTACTGGCCCTGCTCGCCGAGCTGCCCGACAACTCCTTGGACATGGTGTACGGCGACCCGGATTATGGCGTGGGCATCAATTACCACGGTAAAACCTACGTGACGAAATGGAACGAATACGTGGAATGGTACGTGGCACTGACGAAGGAGTGTATGCGGGTGCTAAAACCGACTGGTAGCCTTTTTATGCTGAACTACCCGAAGCAAAACGCCTACCTACGGGTGCGCTACCTCGACGAGGCGGCCTACGATGTGCAGGATTATGTCTGGGTATATAATACTAATGTGGGGCATAGCCCCCGGCGCTTCACGACGGCGCACCGCTCCATCCTCCACGCCACGAAGTCGAAGGACAACCATTTTTACAAGGACCAAGTCGCCCTACCCTACCAAAACCCGACCGACCGCCGCATACAACAGCGCATGGCGGAGGGGCACACTGGGCGCATGCCTTATAGTTGGGCCTATTTCGATTTGGTGAAAAACGTGAGCAAGGACAAGACTTTTCATGCTTGCCAAATTCCCCTCGGCTTGGTGGAGATGCTCATCAAATCATGCACCCGTGAGCAGGATGACGTGATGGTCCTCTTCGGTGGGAGCGGCTCTGAGTTGGTGCTTTGTCAACAATTGCAGCGCAATTTCATCAGCTGCGAGCTGCACCTCGACTACTACCAGATGATTATGGAAAGGCTAAAAAACAATGGACAGATTGGCGATGAGCACAAGATTTCCAAGCGGGCGAGGTAAGCGGTTTTGCTGCGCAAAACATATATTTGACGCTGAGGGACGCTGATTTTTAGGTTTTTATAGTTTTTGTTTTGCTCCGCAAAACGGGTGGTTATCACTTCGGAAACAGTTTTGCGAAGCAAAAAATCCGTACCATTTCCCACCATTCAATTCACGACCCGCCACATCATTTCTTTCAGCAGTTCCCCGTCTTCCTTCCCGGTAGAATTGTAGTCCACCCCTTTGGCCATCAGGTCGTAGGTTTTGAGCAGGTTAATGATATGCTCGGTTTTGGCTTGCGAGAAATGGCGAAGTGCTGCACGGTACTCCTTCAGTGCGTAGGGCGAACGGAGTCCAAGTTTTTTTTGAACCTCCGAATCGTGGGCATTTTTGAGGAAGTGCAGCATATAAACCTTGGTGAAAAAACTGGCTAAAGATGAAATGACCATGATGAGCGGGTTCTTCTTCGGGTTTGCCTCGAAATTGTCAACGATGCGGGCAATCTTGGCCAAATCCTTGTTGCTCAAGGCTTTTTGCAGTTCAAAAATATTGTATTCCCGGCTGATACCGACGTGCGTCTCCACGTGGTCGGCGGTTATTTCAGTGCCTTTTTGCAGGTGAAGGGCCAGTTTGTCCAGCTCATGGGCAATGAGCGAGAGGTCGGTGCCCAGGTACTCGGCCAGCAGGTCGGCGGCGCCGGGCGTGATTTTCAGGTGCTGGTGTGAGAGGTGGTCATGAATCCAGTCCGGCACCTGGTTGTCGTAGAGCTTTTTGGCGTCGAAGACGATGCCTTTTTCAGCGAGCAGCTTGCCGAACTTGGTGGTGGTATTGAAGGATTTGTGCTTGTGGCAAAGCACGAGAATGGTCGAATCCAGTGGATTGGCCACGTATTTTTCGAGGTCTTTCAGGTCTTTCATTTCCTGTGCTTCCTTCACGATGACGACCGAGTGCTGTGACATCATCGGGTAACGGCGGGCATTGTCAATGACGGCGAGGTGGTCAACGTCACGGCCGTATAGCACGACTTGGTTGAAAGAACGCTCGGCTTCGGTCAGTGCGTTTTTTTCAATAAAATCAGAAATGGTATCAATGAAATACGGCTCACTGCCGTGCAGGAAGTAAATCGGTTGGAACTTCCGCTTTTTCAGGTCGCCGAGGATTTGCTG
>JALOMF010000528.1 GCA_025455635.1 Saprospiraceae bacterium
GAGCCATAGAAATGGTCAAAATGAGCTTTGAAATAAATCGAGGTATGGACACCACAAAAGGTGTCAGGCCATGTTACAACCATTGACGTTTTGCATGCATCTGACACCTAGTCAATGGGGATGACTTTTTTAGGCGGCCATTTCCATAAATTTGTGTGGCTGGCATAAGCCAAAAACCATAAATCATTTGAAAGATAATTCTTTTGGTTTTTTCCTAACTTTTGTTGATACCACTCTTCCCAAAGAGATTCCCAATTGAAATGTAGTTGTAAAAGCCTGTACTCACGGCCCAGGCTGGTATTGGCGATGGTGCGACCGTCGGTGCTGATGCTCATGGAGATGCCACTGCGGAAAATGAGGTCGGCGGGATGGTCTTCGATTTGGTTCACCACGTTGGTCTGCACGTTGCTGGTCGGGCAGACTTCGAGGTGGATTTGGGCAGCTATCAGGTGCTGCACCAGCTTCGGGTCTTCCACGCAGCGCACCCCGTGGCCGATTCTGCTTGGGTGAAAATGCGCCAGCGTCTCCCAAATGCTTTCTGGGCCTTTTGCTTCCCCGGCATGTGCGGTCACGTTCAGTCCGTGCTTATTTGCGAAAGCGAATGCCTTCAAATGCGCATCAACAGGGTAGCCCGCCTCGTCGGAGGCGATGTCGAAGCCGAAGACGTTCGTGCCTTGGAACTGCTGCACCAACTGCACGGTCTCCATGCTCTGCGCCTCGCTGAAATGCCGCAAGGTGCAGAGGATGAGGCCAGCCTCAATGCCCGTTTTTGCCATGCCTTCGGTGGCGGCATTGTTCACTGCCTGCACCACTTGTTGCGGCGACAAACCCTGCTGGAGGTGCAGCAGCGGAGCAAAACGTATTTCAGCATAAATAACATGGTCGGCCTTCAATTGCTCGAACAAATCGAGGGTCACGAGGCGAAGCGCCTGCACGGTTTGCATCAGTTCCACGGCATGAACGGTGCGCTCCAAGAAGTCGGCAAGGTCGGTGCATTTCACGGGGCCAACGAAATTGCGCAGGTAGGTTTCGTCGTCCACTTCAGGTTTGAGCAGCTGCACCACGGCCTTGCCCAGCGAGCAGTCGAGGTGCAAGTGCAGCTCGATTTTGGGATATTTTGAGAAGTCTGAAATCAAAGCTTGTTGTTTATCCGAATCCACATCGGCGGCAAGATAATACGCTTTGGTTTGATGGAAATGGTGATATTCGCTGCCAAACGTGTGCTCGCAGGCATTGCGCAAGCGACCATTAAATATAAAATTCATGTCAAACAACCACGATACAGCGCCAGCACTATCTTCTTCCGCTTCGCAATACCTGAGCGACCTCCGCAGCCCGTGGAAATTGAAGCTGTATTTTGCCAAAAACCTGCCCTCGGCACTGTGGTGGGGGCTTCGTTTGAAAAGCGTGTCGCCAGCCCGTACCGAGGTCACGATTCCCTACAATTGGCGCACCCGAAACCCGTTCAAGTCTATCTATTTTGCAGCATTGGCGGGTGCTGGTGAGCTGTCCACGGGCGTGATGGCCACACTGGCCCGCATGTCCGGGGGCGATGTGTCCATGCTCGTGCTGGAACAGCGGGCCGAGTTCGTCAAAAAGGCCAGCAGCACCATCACATTCACCTGCGAGGACGGCCCTAAGGTCTTTGAGGTGGTGAAAAGGGCCGTAGAAACCCGTCAACCACAACAACTCACCATGCTCGGCACTGGCCGGAATCCCCAGGGCGAGGTCGTCGCCCGGATTTACATCACTTGGACCTTCAAATTGAGGGGCTGACCAAATTATTTAGCACCATCCACTAGCATTTGTGACATAGCTCACCGTCGCTTGCATGTACGAACAGCTAATTTTAGTCCATGAAAAAACTTACAAAATGAGCGAAATTGCTGGTGGTTTGCGCAATATGCCTTGCACTTGTGACAGCTTTGGCATCGCTCATTCATTCTTTCATCAAATAAAAAACGAGACATGAAAAAGAACATGGGCTCCGCCGACCGCATCATCCGGGTCATCTTGGCTGCTGTCATGGCCACACTTTATTTTACAGGCATTATCACTGGTACGATTGGCTTGGTACTCGTGATTTTGGCAGCTGTTTTCCTGCTGACCAGCCTCATCAGTTTCTGCCCACTTTATGCCCCGTTCGGTATTTCGACTTGCCCGAAGAAGGGGTAGTTTGAGGAATTTGATGGGTTTGATTCGCAAGAGTTCCCCTCGAACGAATCAAACCTATCTAACAACTAAATCCCAAACCCCTTCACGTCCAAATTAAGCTTGCCCTTCAAGCCGATGCGCACCCGGATGCCATTGCTGGCGATATAGACATTGGAGATGGAAAGATCGTCGAGCAGGCCGCTGATATTGATGCCGGGGGCCAGTTCGTAGCCGTTCAGGGTTTCCTGAATCATTTTTTTGGAGTCCTCCAAATTGTAGTTGAGGTAAAAATCGAGGCTCTCCTGAATCTGCTTTTTCATCGGGCCTTTAAAGAGCCAACTGGCGCTTTTCATCAGCACTTTTTGGCTGCTGAAATCAAAATCCACGTCCTTCAGTTGGATTTGGTTGGCCTCGGCGTTGTATTCCGGTTGCGCAATGAGGAACACATCACCATTGTAGCTGCCCTTGAGGTTGGTGCGCACCACGAGCTTGTTGCCTTGGCCGTACAGGCCGATGTCCTCCACTTTCACCTGCTTGTTTTTGTAGCTGAACACCTCGCCGACCATGTTCTGCTTGGCCAGCCGCTCGGCTTCCTTGAACGACACGTCGGTGTTGAGGAAGAGGGAGAACCCATCCACGCCAGCCGTTGCGAAGCCGAAAGCCGGCAGCTTCGACAGAGCAGAAGCTTGGGGTTTTTCACCAATAATCACGCTGGGTTTGGTGACCACTACCACGGTGCTCTCGACCGTGCTGCCCGTTGATTTCATGGGCGTCATGCTCACCGACTGCGGGTTGAGGAGCAGCCAAGTGGCGTACTCGGAAGAAAGCAGGAAGGGGTCGTGCATTTCCTTCCAGGTGCGCTCCATTTCTTTTTTGAGGTCAAACAGGTTTTTCACCTCCTTGTCAATGGACTTGGCGAAAGTGCTGCGGCTCTGGTTGATGACGAGGTTGGCGATGGGCGTGATGGCGAGGTCGGCGAAGCCCAGTTTTACCACGGGTTCCTTGAGCCATTTATGGCCTTTCAGTTCGGTCTGGGTCTCCAACGACCAATCGGGCTTGATGGTGTATTTGGTGGAGAATTCAAGGGCCAGCGCTCCTTCTGCCTCCACGGTCGAGACCACCACGTCTTTTTTTATCCAAAGGTCAACGGGCACCCGGTAGGTGATTTCCTTGTCGTTGATGTCAATGGTGATGTTCTCCCTTTTTTTTGCCCGCACAGCAAGTCCATCGTCGTTGAGGTTGTTGTCC
>JALOMF010000529.1 GCA_025455635.1 Saprospiraceae bacterium
AACGCCGGGGTGCAGTTCAGTCAGTTCAGTATTGCGGGATTGAAAGGGACTGTGTTGGCCGATATTCCCAACGACGACACGGGCTTTTTGTTGACCTTCGCCACGCAGGTACGCTTGAAGCCCAACTATGCTTTTGTTTTTGACAACCGCCCCGTGGGCAAGCCTAAATACCCCACCGTTTTCCGGCAGCGCTTTGTGCTGAACGGCAGCGGCTTCCTCTTGCCGAAAGCCGTCGCCGAGGCCACCAACTTGGGCTACCCGCTCAATTTTTTCACCGAGACCGATTTGCGGCAGTACCTCCAATTGCAGCGCAAAACCACCTTTGCCTACCGCCTTGCGTTTTCGAGTGCTTTTGTGCTCTCCGAGCAAAGCGGGTTCACCCCCCTCGACCTCTACACCATCGGCGGGCCATCGAGCGTGCGGGCGTTCCGGCCCCGCTACATCGGCCCCGGCACCCGCCTGCCCGACGACCTGATTTCAAGCGAAGGCGACAACCTGGTGGTCAATAACCGCATCGGCAACCTGCTGCTGCTGGGTAGCGTGGAGCTGCGCCAACAACTCGGCAAGAACTGGGAACTGGCGGCGTTCTACGATGCGGGCAATATCTGGTTCACCCAATCGGCGGGCGGCACGGCGGAGGAGCAGTTTGGCAGCGATTTCTACGAGGAACTGGCGTCCGGCGCTGGCCTCGGCATCCGTTTCAACCTCAGTTTGTTCATCCTGCGCCTCGACCTCGCCGTGCCCGTCTCAAAGCCCTACCTGCCGCTGGGCAGCCGTTGGATTGGGCAGTCGGGTTATGGCAGCGTAGCGCCGCAGGTGAATTTTGCGTTTGGGCATCCGTTTTAAGGTCGTTTTTCATTAATGGCAATGTTCATTTGTTCCTGCTGATATTGGATAAAAAAAGGCCGTTTCACCCATTTTTCACCAAATATTGCGAGTTAAGCGAATGGTGAAAAACGGACGAAACGGCCTCGATAATAACTGCCTTTTAGAGAGATTGTCTAAACCTTATTTTAAAACTACTTTGCCAGCGAATATTTTAAGTCCCTCATTTTCAATCGAATAGAAATAGATGCCGGGCGCCATTCCCTTGCGCTCGAAGACGAACTTATCACCGCTGACGGCTTGGCGATGAACCAGTTTACCGAGTTGGTCGTGCAGGGTGAAATAGCTGGCGTCTTTCAGTTCGAGTGGTAAAGCAAACGTCACGGCCCCAAAGGCAGGGTTGGGGTACACTGTTGGCTGACCGTGTACGTTTGCGGTCTCACTAGCACTATTTAACACCTGAATAAAATCCTCACCAATGGTATGGAACACCCGGTTCGTTGTAATGGGGTCGTTGAAGTCGAAGTAAATGGCTGCTTCGTTCGCTATGACCGAGCCGAGCGCCAAGTCGGGCATTTGCTTCGCAACGAACTGCACAAAACCTTGCGAAGCGGCCAAGTTGACATTCGAGTCGGGCAGCATGATATTGCTGAACGTGAAGCGCAGGCTGTCGCCGCCAATCAGCTCGAACGAGTAGGCATGGCTGCTTGCACCGGGACGGATGCTGGTCGGGTCGAGGTGCTCAGAGAGTTGGTCGAGGATGACCACAGTGAAGGCCGTGTCCGTGCCCGTGTTCTGGAAGCGGATGGTGTATTCGATGTCGGTATTGCGGTGGATGAAATGCTCCTCGCCATAGCCCTTTGGCTGCGCCTGCTTGTCGTTCGGGTCGAATGCGCCGATGTTTTCTTGGCAATCCACAGCGATGAACGGGTTTGGGTTTTCCAATGGGAAGAGGTTCACCAAGCCCAGTTCATTGATGCCATCGCAACCTTCCAGCGCCACGGCCACGCTGCCGGGGTAGGGGTGTTCGGGGACTTGCTCGGCCTCCAAGCGCCAAGTAGCACCGTTGGCGGCGAACGCAGGAACTTCATAGGTCTGCCCAGCGCCAAGGTTGAAATTGCCCTGCATGTACATGATGACATCTTCCACCACGATGAAATCGAGCGGTGCAGTCATGTCGCCATTACCCGTGTTCTTGATGCGCAGGAGGATTTCGTCGTTGATGCATTCACCCGATACTTCGATGTTTGCGCCAGACCAATCGGAGCTGATAGGGCAAAGCGTGTCGGGGTAGATATGCGCCTCGGAGCAATGCGTCTGGCCCAGCACTGCTTCGCAACTCAGCATAAATGCCACGGGAAAGCTGCCACATTCGCCCGGTGCCAAATCACCCAATTCAAAAGAGTAGCGGTTGTCGCCGAGCAGAATTTCGGGCAGGCTGCTGGCCAGAAATTCCATGAAACTGTCCAACTGTACCTCCACGTAGGCATCTTCGATGGTTTGCGAGCTGTAATTGCAGTAGCTGACCATATAGGTGTTCGGGAAGCAGCGGCGAAGGAAGGGGGCCGCCAGGTTCACCTCCATCAGGGCGCATTCATTGTTGAGCTGCACGGGGATATGCTGCACGACGGTCGTGTTCGGGATGGTCTGCACGGTCCAAGTGGTTTGGCAGTTTTGGCCATAATTGAACGGCACGTCGAGGCTGAGTTCCAGTTCCGTGTCGGAGGCGCAGATGTCGTTGATTTGGTAAACACCGTTGGGCATTGTGGTCGTGGAATACACCTGCCCCGTGGTGTTGCCGATGGCTTTTACGGGCCAGTTGGCCAAGCCAGGCTCGTTGCCATTTTTGCCACAATTACCGTCTATGTCGTGAAAAACCGTTCCAGTCACGGAGTTGGAAACCGTATCCTCGTAGCTGTACCGGATGTGTTGCTCATACCAAAACGTAGCATTGCTTGAAATGAGCGCCGATAGGGTGTTGTTGTTTTGTAAATAGACGCTATCGGTATCTACGAGCGTAGTATAGGCATCACCGTTCAGGTTGTCGGCATTGAGGTCCAGTCGGGGCAGGGTTACCGGAAACTGGGTGATATTGCCTTCACATATATTGCCCACTGTCCATACTCGGCGGATGGCCACTGGCAAGGTGTCACATTGCGATGGGGTTTCAAAATCATCGAAGATGACTACCAATGACGAGCCTTGTTCCTCCACCACGGTCAGTTCCGCAGGGTCGCCGGGGTCGCCGGGCAGGTGGTCGGATGGTAGGTTGATGGTGTAGGGCGGGAGCTTGACATGGATGGTCTGTGTCGCATGGGTCAGGTTTCCGGCATTGTCCGTTGCCCAGAAGAGCCGGGTTATTTTTCTAAGAAAACCGCAATTGTTCTTCTCCACGTCCACTGTCTGCACGATGGTGTCGAGGCCGCAGAAATCCCAAGCATTAGCCTCGCCCAGCAGTTGGTTGAGCAGCATCGTGTTTTGGGGGGCGTTGTTTAATTCGGCGACGTAGGTAAAGTCCACCGTGGTGTCATTTGGCACATAAACGAAGCTTGGCGACAGGGTATC
>JALOMF010000055.1 GCA_025455635.1 Saprospiraceae bacterium
AACCACCTCTTTTTCGTCGAACTTCGGAATGAAAACCGGGTAAAATCGCTGCAACTCCCCCATGCAGGGGCCACACCATGTGGCCCAAAAATCCAACACAATGACCTTTCCCTTGTGTTTTTCCATTAAATAGGGCAGCAAGTTTTTGATGGAGTCGGCTACTTGATGGCTTTCCAGTTTTGCCAAAAAATCGGTTGGGAGGGAGGGCTGAGGGGTAGTGCTGTAGCATTTTCTAATATGCGCTCTACAGCGTTCGTGTTTGACCAGCTCAAAGAAACGGGGGAGGAGTGGTTCGAACACAGCCTTATTGGTTGGATACTGCGAAGCCCAGGCGAACCGATGGGTCAACAACAGCTCTTGTGTCAAACCATTTGTATTGCCAACAAGGAACTCGACAAATTCAGCATGAACACTAGCAAGGTTGGCAGACTGTAAATCTTTGCCATAAAAAAACCGCTTTCTTAGATACGCACCGAGGTAGTTTATATAAGTATCGAAATCGGTCATAGCCACGTCCAGTTTGTCCAAGGGTGCTTCGTGGTAGAAGTTGTACCATTCGGGCGGACAAGGCAGGGGGGCTTTGGGATGGAAGTCATGGGGCAGGAGCATGGTATTGATATAGTCAAACTCAATATCCGCCACGGCCCATCGCTTGAAGGATTCAGGTGCATTTTTTTTATCCTCCAGAAACTGTTGGAGATGAACCAATCGTGCTTCCTTTTGGTCGGCCACTAGCTGCTTGTACCTGCTACACTCCCAGTTTTCGGGCTTGCTTTTTTCTTCAAAAAATGCACTTCTGTGCCGGTAAGTCTTTGACACATAGGCTGAAATCAAGGTGTTCATCTCCCGCTCATCCCCTCCGAACGACACATAATCCTCTGAGAGGGTATCCGCTGCTTCGCTCAGGAATGCAAATGCGGGAAATGACAAGTGGAGGCTATCTCCCGGCTTGGCGAAGACCGTCACACCTTGCTTGCCAAATCGGAAATAAAAAGTCTGTTGACCGAACAGCAATGTCTTTAGTTGAAAATGACCATCATCGCCCACAGCCGCCAAGTAGGCCACTTGTTCGTCTAGCACTATATCGTTCACAAATACCTGCACAAACGACACGCCGAGGTCGTCGGAGAAGCCTTCGACTTGCCCCGTAACGAAAACAGAATCAAGCGGTTGCGCAAAAAAAGCGACAATAGGCGTAGCGCAGAACAGGAAGAGAACGAATGTCTTTTTCATAATGGAATTGGTTTGGGAATTAGGAAAACCCGAAGTTGGCGAAAATCTAAATCAATCCCAAACAAGCCCTTAGCCTAGTCTATGCGTTTTGTACAATATTGGGTTGAATATTAACCCTTTCCTTTGATTTTCTGAATCAACTCCTCGGTGGCTGAGTAGTCCTCGTCGCTGGCCTTGGCCAGTTCGATGGCCTCGTTGGCGGTTTTAAGCGCCTTGCCTTTTTTGCCCAGCTTGTAGTAGAGGCTGGCCACGGTATCGGTGTTGGCGTAGTTTTTATCCAGTTTCACCGACTGTTTTGCCCAGCCGAGGGCACATTTCAGTTCGTCCTTGCCTTCGGCGGCTTGGTACATGAGCCAGGCCATTTCGTTCAGTTCCATCCAGTCCTTGGCCGGGAAGTCCTTGAAGTGCTGGTCGGCCACCTTGGCGAAGTTCTTCCAGTCTTCCCGCTGGGCATAGAAGCCCATTTTCAGGCTGCCGGACATCTCCTTGGCCCGCTCGGGGTAGGTCTTGGCGTAGAGGTCTTCGACTTTTTTCAGGTCGGCCTCCGTCTCGGCACGGGAGATGGTGTTTTGCACCAGTTCGTCCACTTTACCGATGACCTCCTGTTTGCCAAATTTACCCTCAAACACCAAGCGGTTGGTCATCAGGTAGTCGGCCATTTTGGAGTCGAGGTCGCTGGTCATTTGGAAGATGAACGCCAGGTTGTCGTCGGTGCCCCAGTCCTTCTGCGTGGCGAGGTATTCCTCCGCAATTTGCACGTAAGTGCCATCCATCGCATCGTAGCGGGTTTGCGCCAGGTTTTTCAACAGCTCCGGCGAGCGGTCGCCCTTGTCGTAGCGGGCATTGATGGAGCCAGCGTTGCGGTTGGGGTCGTTGGCGGCATCGGCGAGGCCGATGAGCAGGTCGGTGGTGTGGTAGCCCACGGCCCGGTGTACCACGGCACCCTCCGAATTGACGAAGAGCAGGGTCGGGTAAGCTTGGATGCCAAACTCCCTCGACAGGCCGATGCCCTCGCCTTTTTCCATGTCCATTTTCACGTTCACGAAGCGGGCGTTGAAATAATCGCCGACTTCTTTTTGGGTGAAAACGTCCTTGGCCATTTTCTTGCAGGGGCCGCACCACTCGGCGTAGGCGTCCACAAAAATGAGCTTGTCCTCCTTGGCGGCCTTGGCCTTGAGTTCCTTCCAGGTGCCCTTCGTGAACTCGATGCCTTGGGCGAAACTGTTGCTGCCCAAAATGAGCGTAAAGGCCAGTAAAATCAGGTATTTTTTCATGGTTTTAAATTAGATTGCTGGATTGTTAAATTGTTTGATTGTTGGGGGGCGACGTGCTCAACAATCCAGCAATTTCAACAATCAAACAATCATTTAACTTTCAATTTGTTTGATGAACTGTTCGACGGTGCGCACGGCCCCGCTGTCAATCGTCTCGCCGGATTTCACCAGTTCGAGCGATTTGTTGGCGGCTTCGATGGCCTGTTTCTTCTTGCCATTGGCCTTCAAAATCTCGGCGTAGGTCATGTAGAATTGGTAATTTTTGCCCTTTTCGGCAGCTTCCTTGGCATATTTCTCGGCCAGTTTCATGCATTTTTCATCTTTTGAAAAAGCGCTGGCGATGTCGGTGGCCAATTTGGCGAGGCCCTTGGGGTCGCCCTTGGCCACCTTCTTGGCGTAGGCGTCGCAGGATTTGCCAAATTTGGCGGCGTCCTTGGCAGCCCGGTGGTAGTCGAAGTCGGCCTTGGCGGCAAATTCCTCCGATTTTTCGGGCAGGTGTGCCTTCATTTTGGCCTTGGCCTCGTCCAGCAGTTCCGGTGTTTGGAACTCAATGGCTTTTTTCAAGGTATTGGCGCAAGCCAGCTCGATGCGGCTGCGCACGGCGTCCAGCCCCTCCTGCATCCCGATGGCGGTCTGGTGCTCGATGAGCAGGTCGAACACACGGGAGTCGGCGGCCACGGCAGCTTCGAGGATGAAGCGCTTGTTGAACTCCGTGGTGAAGTCGGTCTGGGTGCGCAGGTATTCGTTGGAGATGGCGAGGCTCGGTTTGCCCGATTTGTTGAGCGTTTTCACATAATTGTAAACCAGCTCAGGGCTACGGTCGCCTTTTTCGTAAAGCGAAGCATATTCCTTGCTGTAATCCACCTTGCCGAGGGCCATTTCGCCTTGGCGCAGCAGCCCGGCCACGTCTTGGCCGCCCACCACTTTCTGGATGACGGCCCCGTCGCTACCGATGAAAAACAGCGTCGGGAAGGCGCTCACGGCGTATTTCCCCCGCAATGAAATGCCCTCGCTCTCCTCCCAGTCTATCTTGAGGTTGATGAAGTTTTTGTTGAAATACTCGCCCACCGACCCGTCCATGAACGTGGTGGCTGCCATGCGCTTGCAGGGGCCGCACCACTTGGCATAGGCGTCCATGAAGATGGGTTTGCCCGTTTTTTTGGACTCCTCCAGCGCCTCGTTGAAGCTACCGTGGAAGAACTCGATGCCCTGTGCGCCCAGTTGGAGCGTAAAGGCAAATGCTATGAACAGTGAAAAAATCGCTTTCATGTAAAATATTGGATTGAAATTTTGAACTGCAAAGTAAAGGGTTTAGCAGCTCAGATACCCAAAACGAGTGCCGCCCTTGGGTTTTTCAACAAATTTTTAACTTAATCCGCTTTTCCTTCGGAAAAAACGAACCACCAGCAGCACAATCACCAAGGCCGCCACGGCCATTCCTGCATAAAACACCAGCCCTCGTTCCTCCTTGGTTTCGACCCTTTCGCCTGTTTCTTTTATGGTCAAAAGCTGGTTCACGGCCTGCCCGGTGAGCACCTGCCGCTTGCCACCCGTCCATGTCACGATGACGGAGTCCACGGTCGTGGCCTCGCCGAGGCCGAAGTGCACCGTCGTCGAGTTCTGCGAGAGGTGGCTGGAGGTGCCGCCGTCAATCTCCCGAATCATGCGCCTGCCACCAGCCACCACCGTCAACCGTGAACCGATGCCGTGCTTTTCGGCGTTCACGCCTTCGAGGGCGACCTTGAGCCAGTTGCCGTGCGTGGAGTCGTTGCGGAAGAGCTTGGTGACGCTGGGCATGGGGTAATTTTTCACGGCTTTTTGGTTGACCACGAGCAGGTCCATGTCGCCGTCGTTTTCGAGGTCAAAAATGACCGAACCCCGCCCGATGCCGTACTCTTGGATGCCTGCGGCACGGGCGTTGTCAACAAACTTCCCGTCCTTGTTCTCGAAGAGGAAATCGCCCATGGGCTGGCAGTTGGGGTTGAGGTCGCCGTTGGCCACGAAGAGGTCGAGGTCGCCGTCGTGGTCGAAGTCGGCCCAGTTGGCGCCCCAGCTGATGGTGAAAAAGCCCATGCCTAGCTCCTCGGCCTTGTCGGTGTAGGGTTTGCCAGCGCCGCCGCTCACCATGAACCGGTTGAACTTGATATTGGTGATAAAATAATCGAGAAATCCATTGTTGTCATAATCGCCCACGGCGGCGGTCATGGCATTTATTCTTAAATCCAACCCGGCCTCTTTTTCCACATAAGTAAATGATTTATCGGGGTAATTATTGCGGAGCAAATAATTGGGCTTGGCCTTGTAGCCAAAATCGTGGAGCACCTGTAAATCTTGGTCTCCGTCGTTGTCATAATCGGTAAAAAGGCCACCAAAACCAAAGCCCCGGTGATTTAATCCATAATCGGAATATACGTCTTTAAATGCCTTGCCATTTTTATTTAAAAGCAGATATCCCTCGGCGGTTTTACTGGCATTGACGATGGTTGCGTCGTTGATTTCGGTGAGTGGGCCGTCATAATCGAGGAAATAATTGCCGACATATAAATCGGGCCAGCCATCGGCGTTGAAGTCGCCAAAAGCGCAGCCCGTGCTGAAGGAGTAGAGGTCTTCGAGGCCATATTCGGCGGTGGCGTCCCGGAAGGTGTTGTTCCCGTTGTTGAGGAAAAACAAATTCTCGGCACGTGGCACGGGCAGTCGTTCCTCCTTAGTGGTGATGGTGGTGATGAAGAGGTCCACCCAGCCGTCCCGGTTCACGTCGGCGGCGGTCACGCCCTGGGTCACGTACTTGCGGGTCAGTTCCAGCCCGCTGCCCTCGAAGATGTTCTTGAAACTGCCGTTTTTTTGGTTGAGCAGCAGCTGGTCGTCGTTCATGCCGGAGGTGAGGTAGAGGTCGTCGAAGCCGTCGTTGTTCACGTCGAGCACGCAGGCCCCGCCGCCGAACATGCCGTCGTACACCACGAACTGGTGGTTGATGCCTGCCGTGGACGTAGCGTCGGTGAAGCGCACCTGGGCTTGCAGGGCGGTGGCTGCGAGGCAGGCCATGAGGCAGATGATGGTGGCTGGTTTGTTCAAAATGGTTGTCATGAAATGTGGAAATTGAGCAACAATGGTGGTGGCAAAGAACGAAAGAATTCAGCGCTTGTTAGCATACCCAGTTTTACGGGTGCAAAAATTGGGGGAGGTTGTGCCTGGCGGGGCTTTTTGGTTTTGGCAAAAGCGGCTATCTTTGTAAAAAATCGAAGTCATGATTGATACTTCAATTCGGCAAAAACGATACAGCCTCGACGAGTACTTCGCCTTGGAGGAAAAGGCCGAGGAAAAACATGAGTATCACAACGGAAAAATCATCCCTATGCCCGGTGGCTCCATTCCCCACAGTAAAATTGCGGTCAACATAACGACGGCACTCGAAGTCTGGATTAAGTCTCAAAAACTCCCTTTGGTCGTTTTGAGCAGTGACACTAAAATCCGGATTCAAGACTTCAACAGAAACTTATATCCTGATGCCCTTGTTGTTTGTGAAAAAGTGGATTATTGGAACGGTAGGACCGACATCATCACAAACCCGGTGCTCATATTTGAAGTGCTTTCGGAAAGCACGGAACAATATGACCGGGAAGACAAGTTCAGGATGTACCGCACCTTGCCATCGTTCAGGGAGTATGTTTTGGTGAACCAATTCAAGCCGCTCATCAACGATTATTTTCTCCAAAACGAGCAAGAGGGCCTCTGGAAAATCAATGCTGCCGATTCGCTCGACGCCAAAATCAAGCTTCCTTCCATCGGCTTTGAACTTAGTTTGTCAGACGTTTACTGGATGGTTCCAGAACTTCAAGGGGAACTTTGGGAAGGAAATTGAGTTTAGTTTCCTACCTTCGCCCCGCAAAAAAGCAAAACTCAATGTTACCATCTTCCATTATAATCAGCATTATTATTCCCTCGTTGCCCGGCAACTTGTGAGGTGCTGTTCTTATGGATGAACGAAAAGCCCCGGCAGGTTGCAGACCTGGCGGGGCTTTTTGGTTTGACACCTTCAGTTATCATTTAGTTTATGTTCAAATTATGCCTTCAAGTTAGCTTGTGTTTGATAATGTCCATAATGCTCCAAAGCTGCAACAAGGGCATATTTATCAATACATTGACTCCTTCAACACCTGTTGAGGCACATGAGGGATTTGTCGTGTTTCAACCCGATGACGCACCCGATTTGGCTAGTGCAACCCATGTAGGAACAGTAGATGTGAGGAGAGGATTTGTAGCTGGTTGCAACTATGAAGCTGTGTTGGATTTTGTTAAGTCCAAAGCAAGGGCGATGGGTGCAAACGCAATAAAAATTATTGAAGTCCGACCACCAGATATTTGGGTTGACCCATGTCAGAAAATCAAGGCTGTGGCTTATAAAATCAGCGACATAAGCAGCCTAGAAAGAGAAATCGTTTGGCACAAAGCAAGAAAGCTAAAAATAAGGGACTTCAAGGGAAGCACCGAAAATAGGCCATTCGTGGCTGCTACCTCATCCACGCTCAGGGCAAAGTCGTGGGGCGTACCTTACAAAAAATATGGAATGTTTGAGGTAGAGGCGGTTTTCTTTTGCATAAACTCTTACTTTAAAAACGATCCAGATTCCATTGCCACATTAGCACACGAACAAGTCCATTTTGACATTACGGAGCTGTATGCTAGGAAGTTGGTGCAACGGGTCCAAGAGAAACAAATATCATTTGCAGACCTCAATGCTAAGGTTCAACCAATCTTTGACGAATTGTCCAATGAATTGCAACAACTGAATGACAAATTCGACAGCGAGGTTTATCCCGACCCCTCCCAAGAAGCAAAATGGCAGGAATTCATCAAACTCGAACTTGAAAAAATGGCCGCTTTTGAAAACAAGCAGCTTCAAATAAAAATGTGATTACGTAATGTACAGAGAATTCAAACAACTCAACCTCCCCAACATCGACCAAGAACTCCTCCAATTCTGGGAGGAAAATAAAATCTTCGAGCAGAGCGTCAACCAACGCCCCGCCGATAACGCCTGGGTCTTTTACGAAGGCCCGCCCAGCGCCAACGGCAAGCCGGGCATCCACCACGTCATGGCACGGGCCATCAAGGACATCTTCTGCCGCTACCAGACCCTGAAAGGCAAGCGGGTGGAGCGCAAGGGCGGCTGGGACACCCACGGCCTGCCCATCGAACTGAGCGTGGAAAAGGAACTTGGCATCACCAAGGAGGACATCGGCAAGAGTATCTCCGTGGACGAGTACAACCACAAATGCCGGGAAACCGTCATGCGCTACAAGAACGAATGGGACGACATCACCCGCCAAATGGGCTACTGGGTGGACCTCGACAACCCCTATATCACCTACGAAAACGAGTACATCGAAACCGTCTGGTGGATACTCAAGCGCCTCTATGACAAGGGTTTGCTCTACAAAGGCTATACTATCCAGCCCTACTCGCCGGGGGCGGGCACGGGCCTTTCCTCGCATGAGTTGAACATGCCCGGCGCTTACCGGGAGGTGACGGATACGACGGTGGTGGCGCTGTTTAAAGTATCCCGGAACTCCGATTCCGGGTTTCTCTTCGACGACGAAAGCGAAGACGTCCGCATCGCCGCCTGGACGACCACGCCCTGGACGCTTCCCTCGAACACCGCATTGACCATCGGTCACCAGATTGCTTATGTAAAAATCAAAACGCTCAACCCCTACACCCAAGCGCCCGTGAGCGTGGTGATGGCCGAGCCGCTCGTCAGCAAATGGTTTGGCGGCAAAAACCAGCCGACCGTGCTGGAACAGAGCGCCCCTTTCACCGCACAGCAACTCGAAGGCGTCCGCTACGAACAGTTATTGCCATTCGGCAACGAAATAGAACCCATGCTCGGCTACGACGGCGAATTCCACTCCGACGCCTTCCGGGTGCTGGTCAGCGATTTCGTGACCACCGAGGACGGTACGGGCGTCGTACACACGGCCCCCAGCTTCGGTGCCGACGACATGAAGGCCGCCAAGGCCAACGGCATCGGTGCCCTAACGCTGGTGGACAAGCAGGGCAAGTTCAAGGAAAACGTGGGCGAGTTCAGCAACCGTTTTGTCAAAAACTACAAGGACGAAGCCGACTACGTGAACGTGGACGTGGACATCGCCGTGAAGCTGAAACTGGAAGGCAAGGCGCTCAACGTCGCCAAATACGCCCACAACTACCCGCATTGCTGGCGCACCGACAAGCCCGTGCTCTACTACCCGCTCGACTCCTGGTTCATCAAGGCCAGTGCGGTGAAGGAGCGCATGTTTGAACTCAACAAGACCATCAACTGGAAGCCCGCCAGCACGGGCGAGGGCCGCTTCGGCAAATGGCTGGAAAACCTCCAGGACTGGAACCTCAGCCGCAGCCGCTACTGGGGCATCGGGCTGCCCATCTGGCGCACCGCCGATGGCTCCGTGGAGAAATGCATCGGCTCCGTTGCGGAGCTGCAAACTGAAATTGCGAAGGCCAACGAAAAATTGGGCCTATCGCAAACCGTGCCCACCGACCTGCACCGCCCGTATATTGACGACATCGTGCTGGTGGCCGACAATGGCGAACCGATGAAGCGGGAACTCGACCTCATCGACGTTTGGTTCGACTCCGGCTCCATGCCATACGCCCAATGGGGGCTTGATTTGGCAAAACTGAAGGCAGGTGCCGACCGCCCGTTCAATGCGCCTTTCGACAATATGTACCCCGCCGATTTCATCGCCGAGGGCGTTGACCAAACGAGGGGCTGGTTCTACACCCTGCACGCCATTGCGACGATGGCTTTCGACCAAGTTTCTTTCAAAAACGTGGTGTCGAACGGCCTCGTGCTGGACAAGAACGGCAACAAAATGTCGAAGCGACTCGGCAATGCCGTTGACCCTTTTGAGACGATTGCGAAATACGGCGCTGACGCCACCCGCTGGTACATGATTTCCAACGCTGCCCCTTGGGACAACCTCAAATTCGACGTGGAGGGCATCGCCGAGGTGCAGCGCAAGTTCTTTGGGACGCTGTTCAACACCTACAACTTCTTCGCCACCTACGCCAATATTGACAAGTGGACGATGGACGAGTTCAACGTAATGGACTATGCCAAACGCTCGGAACTTGACCGCTGGGTGATTTCAAAACTCTACTCGCTAGTGGCAGATTACCATGCGGCGATGGACGACTACGAGCCGCACCGGGCCTGCCGTTTGGTGGAGGATTTCGTGGACGAGCACCTGAGCAACTGGTACGTGCGCCTCAGCCGTAGGAGGTTCTGGCGGGGTGAAATGAGCGATGATAAAAATGCCGCTTACCAGACCTTGTTCGAGTGTTTGATGGTGGTCGGGCAGCTGGCTTCACCCGTAGCGCCCTTCTTCACGGACTGGCTGTACCGCAACTTGACCGCCCCCATCAAGGATATTGCGAAGCAAAAAAACACCCCGCTGCGCCACGACAGCGTCCACCTGACGGACATGGGCCTGCCCGAACCGGGCAAGATTGACCTCACCCTCGAAAAGCGGATGGACTATGCCCAGCGCATCTGTTCGTTGGCGTTCAGCATCCGCAAGGGGAACGGGCTTCGGGTGCGTTTGCCGCTGCAAAAACTGCTGCTGCCCGTGCTCGACGAGCGTTTCATCACCGAGGTGGACGGCGTGAAGGACTTGATTTTGAGCGAAATCAACGTGAAGCAAATCGAGTATATCACCGATGCCTCTGGGCTTTTGAAAAAACAGGCGAAGGCCAATTTCAAAACGCTTGGTTCAAAACTCGGCAAGGACATGAAGGCCGCCGCCGAGCAGATTGCGCAGTTCTCGAACGAGCAAATCAACGCTTTGGAAAAGGCGGGCAAAATGCCCATCGAGGCCAACGGCACGGCCTACGACATCACGCCGGAAGACCTCGTGGTGACCACCGAAGACCTGCCCGGCTGGAAGGTCGCCTCGGATGGCCCGCTCACCGTGGCCCTCGACGTAACGCTGACGCCGGAACTGGAGGCCGAAGGCATCGCCCGTGACCTCGTGAACCGCATCCAAAACCTGCGCAAGGACAAGGAGTTTAATGTGACCGACCGAATTAAAGTAAAAATCGAAAACCACCCTGTGGTTGCGGCTGCGGTGGATGGTTTCGGGGAGTATATCATGGCGGAGGTGCTGGCGGATGGGCTGGAATTAGACAGCGTTTATGAGGGAGATGAAGTTGAATTGAGCGACGAGCTTTCAATCAAAATTCAGGTACTTTTGTCAAAATAAATCATCGAACATGAAAGGGGAAGATTTTATTCTGGAACTGCTTTCTGATTTGGAATCGGACCGGATAGAGCGCACCATTTCGACGACGAACACGGACAAGTTCAGCGAGGCCATTTGTGCTTTCGCCAACGATTATGCGAACCATCGGCAGCCGGGGTACCTGTTGATTGGTGTAAAGGACGATGGCAGCTTGAATGGCCTGAAGGTGACCGATGACATGATGACGAACCTCGCTGGCATTCGCCACAATGGCCAGATTCTGCCTCAGCCTGCCATGAGCGTACAGCGGGTTGCTTTGCCGGAAGGAGATGTCTTGATGGTAGAGGTAACGCCCTCTTTGCACCCACCAGTAAGGTACAAAGGCAGGGTGTGGATAAGGACAGGGCCAACAAAAGCCGTGGCCAATGAGACGGAGGAAAGAAGGCTGGTGGAAAAACGGACCGCTACGGCAAGAACCTTTGATGCCCTGCCCTGTCTTGGGGCCAGATTGGAGGACTTGAGCATCGAACTTTTCAAGCTGAGATACCTGCCGACCGCTATCGACGAAGAACTCTTGAAAACCAACAACCGGGAAGTGAAATTGCAGCTTGCCTCCCTGAAAATGTACGATATTTTGCACGAGATGCCTACTAATGTTGGTGTTTTGACTTTGGCAAACAAGCCAACCAATTGGTTGTATGGCGCATATATCCAATATGTGAAATTTGCCGGGGAGGAAATGACCGGGGATACAAAGCCTGTCGAAAAGGTTTTTTCTGGCAACTTGATTGATGTGCTGCACAATGTCCAGGATTTCATCAAGTATAATATGATAGAGACCCGGACGCACCGAACGGACAGCTTTAAGGACAGGCAAACGCAGTCTTACCCTTTCGTCGCTTTGCGGGAGTTGGTCATCAACGCAGTGCTTCACCGGGATTATGAGTCTAATGCCCCCATTTATATTTACCAGTTTTCAAATCGGATAGAAATCCACAACCCTGGCGGCCTGTACGGGGATGCCCGACCGAGCAATTTTCCAAACGTTAGCGCCTACCGCAACCCCAACTTGGCGGAAATCCTGAAGAACCTCGAATTTGTCAACAAATTCAATTTCGGGATAAAGACGTCGCAGGATGCGCTGAAAAGCAATGGCAATCCGCCTGCCGAGTTTGACTTTTCTTTGGGAACCAAATTTATCGTAAGTATATATAGAAAACTGGAGGAATAGATAGCCCCTCACTTCCTCCGCTGCGTCACATACACCACCAACTCCCGCATCGCCGTCTTCGCTGCTGAATCTGGCATCTGGTCGAGGATGGCGAAGGCCGCTGCGCTGTAGCGCTCCATGGCCGCCTTGGCGTAGTCGAGGCCGCCGCTGGCTTGCACGAAGGCGATGACCTCCTTCACTTTGTCGGGCTTGTCGCTGTGGCGCTTGATGAGGTTGATGATATGGCCCTTATCGCTGCGGCTGGCGTTTTCGAGGGCGTAGATGAGGGGCAGGGTGAGTTTTTTCTCTTGGATGTCAATGCCGAGGGGCTTGCCCACGTCGTCGGTGCCGAAGTCGAAGAGGTCGTCCTTGATTTGGAAGGCGATGCCGAGGTTTTCGCCGAAAAGGCGCATCTGTTCAATCACCGT
>JALOMF010000530.1 GCA_025455635.1 Saprospiraceae bacterium
ATTTTCCGCTTGCGGCAGCGGCTGCTCGGTCACGGAAGGCTTTTTTGCGCTTGCCCTTTACAGTGGCAGCTTTTTTGGCAGCTTCGAAGCCATTCACCACGCCACCAGTCACGCAGAGGTCGGTGAATGGTACGAGTTTTTCCTCGTCGCCCGGCAGTTTGACCTTGGCATTGGCGCTCATGGTCGTGCTGCTCATCATTACATCCTTGATTTGCTCGGCGCTGAGTTCTGGGTAGTAGCTGCGCAATGTGGCGGCCACACCTGCCACCACTGGGGAGGCCATGCTTGTTCCATCGAAACGTGCGTAGCCACCATCGGGGATGGTTGAGTAGATGTCTTTGCCCGGAGCGAAAAGGTCCACGTTCTCCTTGCCGTAATTGGAGAAATCGGCGGCCATGTCCTCGCCTCCTTGCCAGCTTAGTGCGCCTACTTCCACCCAGTTTTTGGCTTTTTTGGGTGAAAACAGCCCTTTCTTCTCGAATTTGTCATTCGGGAAATTGTCGGTATTGTCGTTGTTCTGGTGCGAGTTGCCAGCGGCATGAACGAGCAACACGTCATTTTTCATGGCGTATTTCACTGCTTTGTCCACCGCTTCTTTGTCCCAGGAGTAGCCCTTGCCAAAGCTCATGTTGATGACCGAAGCGCCGTTGTCCACCGCGTAGATGATGGCATTGGCCACGTCTTTGTCACGCTCGTCGCCGTCGGGCACGCAGCGGATGGCCATGATTTTCACGTTGTTGGCGATGCCTTCCATGCCCAAGTTGTTGCCACGGCTGGCAGCGATGATGCCCGCAACGTGCGTACCGTGGCTGGCGTCAGGGCCTTTCACGTCACTGTTTCCGTAGCCTTTTTCGTAGCTGTTGGCGTAGTCGTCGCCCACCACCGAGCGGCCATCGAAGTTCACATCGTATTGGTGTTTTGCTTGTGAGGTGAAATAGTCAATACCACCTTGAATCTGGTCTTTCACTTCTTGCAGCGTAGCGCCTTCGCCCAACATGCCAGCCATGATTTGTGCGGCACGGCTTAGGCTTGGGTCGTCGGATTTGAAGTTTTCTATGTCCTCCAAGCTGATTTCTTTCTTGCCGATTTTTTTCTCAATGGCGTTCACCGAAGCCAAAATGGTGCTGTAAAACTCCAGGTTGCCAGCAGCTTTGGTTTGACTTTCAGTGACGATTTTCTCTAGCTCCTTGTAGCGGTCGTAGGCTTTTTTCTCTTTGCCAGAAAGCTTGGAGGCATCTACGTTTTTGTACTTTTTCTGGTAGTTGGCCACCAATCGGGTTATTTCCAACTGGTCTTGATGAACGTTGCGTCCATCCTTGCCGCCGATGAAGTTCCAGCCGTACACATCGTCCACGTAGCCGTTTTTGTCATCGTCAATTTTGTTGCCGGGGATTTCACCAGGGTTGGTCCACATCACGTCCTTGAGGTCTTCGTGCAGTGGGTCCACGCCACCATCAATCACCGCCACCACGACGGTTTCCGATTTTTTGCCAGACAAAACCTCGCTGTACATTTTGTTGGCACTCACACCGTGGTAGCCATCCTTCATCATGTCGAGGTGCTGCCAGTTTTCTGGCGGTGCTGATAATTGGGCCATGCCTATGAATGGAAGCCCGATAGCAGCGGCCAGCATCATTGATTTAAACTTCATGTTCTTTTATTGTTGAATTTATTTGAAAAAAAGCTGCGCAAAAGTAGCAAGCCATTTGCTGGAAATCTGAAAGTAAACAGCCATTTTTCAACTTCGTTGAAATTGCATGGGATTAAACGCAGGCAGTTTTCCAATATTTCACGGCTTTTTTAGTTGCTGCTGATTGCGTTTGGAAGGACAAACTGATTCGAGAATGGTGGCAAGCAGGTCACATTCAATCGTTTTTCAGTTTTTTACCAAAAAAAAACGCCCCAAAAGGGGCGTCAATGTTTGTACATAGTTTTGAAAAAAAACCGAATACGAAAACAGAGGAACGGGCAATCGCTCAGTGTAGATTCTCCTGCGCTCCTCCTTGTATCTTTGTAGTATCAATGCTGGACGATAATTTTCTGCGTCACTTGTCCAGCCTCGCTCTGAATTTGCACGAAATAAAGGCCGTTGGCATACAGGCTGGCATCAAACTCCAGGTTGTTTTCACCCTTGGAAATGCCGATTTGGCGCTGCTCCATGCTTTGGCCGAGCAAATCTACTACCCTGAACTGAAACTGCCCAGTTACTTTAGAATTTATTTTTATTTGAGTCATGCCGCTGGTCGGGTTTGGTACGGTTTGAATGCTCACCGATTGGCGCAACTCGTTGGTTGAAGTCACCGCACAGGGGTCATTCGCACTAGCATTTAATTGGATGGTGTAAGTGCCGGGCGCTAGGTTGGCGTCCGGGAAATTGATTTGAAGGCCAAACGAAGAGCCGTTCACGTAGGCCAGGCCCGCAATGTTCAGGTTGAAGATGCCGGGGGCATTGGCGTTGGTAGGTATCCCCAGCAGTTTGGCGCAGCCGATGCTGTTCGCCTTGAAGTGGCAATTGCCCGGTTCGCAAACATAGCTGACGCCAGTGGGCAGCCCCGAAACGGAGTTTACCACCACTGAGTCGAGCGGGAAGCTGAGGCCCTGGTAGGTCAGCGTGTCATTGACGACGATGGTGAAGGTGAAGTCAAAGGGCTGGCCGATGACTGCACATTCTTTGATGCCACCGTTTGGGCTTTCCTCTGGGTGGTAGGGCAGCGGGTAAACGCCCGCAGTGCTATCAGCAAAGGTCAGGTCGGGGTCGCAGTTTTGGGCGGAAAGGAAATTTGCGCAAGCGCAAAAAAGGATGGCGAGTAGTGCTCTTGACATACTGTTGTTTTTAAAAGTGAAAAATCGGGTTGATTGAAAATATTGAGTGCTACACAGTGGAATGGTCGCAAAACTCCAAAACTTCCATGACTTCCCTGATTTTGATTCCAATAATTTCTTTTCAACATATTCAGCGCAGACGCTATTTTTGCCGCCAATCCACACAATCTGCTATTTCGATATGGAATGGCGGTTTTTGACCACTCTAG
Source organism: Saprospiraceae bacterium (assembly GCA_025455635.1). Lineage (GTDB taxonomy): Bacteria > Bacteroidota > Bacteroidia > Chitinophagales > Saprospiraceae > UBA6168. The sequence continues at coordinate 3,033 of JALOMF010000530.1, forward strand.
CTTGCGCTCGATTCCAGCGGACGCAATTGTTGCCTGCACAGAGAACTTCCCAAAGAGAGAGAAACGGTGAAATTGCCCAAAATTGATTTCATTTTTTTTGCGCAATTTTAAATTCGTCCTAGTTATTGCTTGACCCCACAGGCCAATGACAACCACATTGCACTTATTTATGAACAAAATCAAATCTACCCTTTTGGCCATGTTGTTGGCCATTCCTTTATCCATTGTTTTTGGGCAAAATGCGACCCTCGCTGGCTTGCTTACCGAAGCTAAAAACGGCGAGCCGCTTGTCTCTGCCACCGTGCAGGCTGGCGAAACAGGCACCATCACCGACCTCAACGGCCGCTACGAACT
>JALOMF010000531.1 GCA_025455635.1 Saprospiraceae bacterium
GATGCTTCGACCTCAGAGGGCGTTTTTTGGGAGTCCATCAATGCAGTTGGTGTCCAAAACCTGCCGATGTTGGTATCAGTCTGGGACGATGGCTACGGCATTTCGGTTCCGAGGGAATACCAAACAACGAAAGGAAACATCGCTGAAGTTTTGGAAGGTTTTAGGGTAAATGATAAGGGCCAAGGCTTCGAGATTTATGTAGAAAAATGCTGGAACTACCCCGCTCTTTGCGAACTGTACGAAATGGCAACAGAGAAAATGCGGGAAAGCCACACACCTGCCATCATCCATGTCGAGGACTGTACACAACAGCTTGGGCACTCGACTTCCGGCTCACACGAACGTTATAAAAGCCCCGAGCGGCTGAATTGGGAACGGGAACATGACTGCAACAAGGTAATGGCAAAATGGATTGTTGATGCCGGGCTGGCTACCGTAGCCGAACTCGAATCAATGCAGGATAAGGCCAAAACCTACGTCAAAGAGTGCCGTGACCGGGCTTGGAATGCCTACAACGACCCCATTAAGTTAGAACTAAAATCACTGAACGGCATCTATGACCAAATCATTTCGCCAGCCTGCAGCGATACTATTTTGGGCCTAAAAAAAGAACTTGGCCAAATGCTCAACCCGCATTATGCTGAGTTGGTCAAGAACGGTCGGCAGTTGCAGTTCCAACTGCGGCTGGAAAAACTGCCCAAAAACGCTGACCTGGAAAACTGGCTCGACCGTTCAAAAAATCTTGCGCACAAGCGTTTTCACTCAAACCTGTACAGCACTTCCAAATATTCTGCGCTCAATGTTCCTGTCATTGCGCCTATCTATTCCGCCGAATCGCCTTCAAAAAACGGCTTTGAAGTGCTGAACAAATTTTTCGACAAGGCACTTGAAAAGCACCCAAACCTTTTTGCCTTCGGCGAAGACGTTGGCAAAATTGGCGGCGTAAATCAAGGCTTTGTGGGAATGCAGGACAAATATGGCGAGGACAGGGTATTCGATACGGGCATTCGGGAATGGACCATCATGGGCCAAGCAATTGGAATGGCCATGCGTGGGCTTAAACCCATCGCCGAGATTCAGTACCTCGACTACCTCATTTATGGCTTGGCTCCACTTTCGGATGATTTGGCGACACTCCGGTATCGTAGCAATGGCATCCAGCAAGCACCAGCCATCATTCGCACGAGGGGGCACAGGCTGGAAGGCATCTGGCACTCAGGTTCCCCTATCGGCTTGATTATCAATTCTTTGCGGGGAATTTACGTGTTGACGCCACGCAATTTCGTGCAGGCAGCCGGCATGTACAACACCATGCTACACTCCGACGACCCGGCCCTCATCATCGAGTGCTTGAACGGCTATCGCTTAAAGGAAAAAATGCCTGACAATATTGGTGAGTACACGGTGCCCCTCGGCGTGCCAGAAATACTCAAATCGGGCACCGATATTACCTTGGTTACTTACGGTTCAAATATTAGGGTAGCGATGGAGGGCATGAAACTCGTTGAAAAAACGGGTATTTCTGTGGAATTGATTGATGTCCAAACGCTTCTTCCTTTTGATTTGGAACATACCATAGTTGAATCTTTGAAAAAAACCAACCGCATCATCTTCATGGACGAAGACGTACCGGGAGGTGCTACTGGTTACATGATGCGGGAAGTGTTGGAAGTTCAGGGCGGCTATCAATACTTGGACAGCGCACCAATCACCCTCACTGCCAAACCACACCGGCCACCTTATGGCTCTGACGGAGATTATTTTTCAAAACCAAACGCAGAAGACGTTTATGAAACCATCGTGAAAATGATGGAGGAAGCAGAACCTGGACGATTTTAGGTAAAATCGGGGTTACGGGCACTGAGACAGAACTATGCTCGAAGATTTACGTTTTCATCGGGAAATAAATAAAACTTCCCTTGACGATTGCCTTAGTTTGCCTACTCACTTGGTGCTTTGGAGCGATTTTTCTGGCGGCCACACTGCCAAAATTCGACTTGAAGCCAGTTTTGCAAATGCAAAATTATGATGTTCAGCAAGGTGGGCTTATTCTTGAAAAAACTGACATCCTAAGGAAAAAAGTGAAATTCAGCAAACCACTCTCCAAGCCTGGCTATTCGTTTCAACTCTTCTCCAGCGTCGAAGAATTGCCCAGCGATTGGAAGCTGGCAGCACCTTCTGACAATATTTTTTTGCATCAACCCTATTTGACGGCCTTGGAGGCAAGCCCACCCAGCGGGATGCGTTTTTCTTACCTTATTTTTTATCAAAACCAAGCTCCAATTGGCGTAGCTTACTGCCAAATCAGTCCGTTCAGCGTTGGCGAAAGCATCCAATCGGATGAGGAAAAAGAAAAGTACCCATGCCTCATCCGGGCATTCGGTCGCATTGTCCGCAACCTTGTGGCTGGCAAAAACCGAAACCTGCTCGTTTGTGGAAATCTATTGCTCACTGGCGAACATGGGTATCATTTCCCAGCAAATATTGACAAAGCAACTGCATTTGACTTGCTGGAAGAAGCACTGATTATCACACAAGCTGAACTTGAATCAACCCAAATCAATATTGACGGGATTTTCATAAAAGATATTGGCAGCGAGCACCGGGCACCCGTTCAGGTCTTGCGTGACCGCAAGTTCAGCGAGTTTACCTTCCATCCCAACATGGTGCTGAACGTAAGGGAGAATTGGTCAAGTTTTGAGGACTACATGGCCGATATTTCATCAAAATACAAGGTGCGGGCTAGGAAAGCGTTCAAAAGTCTTGAGGGCATCGAAAAAAGAAGGCTGACTGAATCAGAAATTTTTAGCCACCAACCAAGGATGTTCGAACTATACAAATCCGTGGTTGACAACCAGGACTTCAACATGGTGGCGCTCAACGAAAGCTATTTGCCAAACCTAAAGCGGCAACTGGGAAGTCAGTTCAATGTTTTCGGGTACTTCCTGGATGGTCGGCTAATCGGGTATTACACAACTATTGAAAACATTGAGGAACTGGAGGCGCATTTCTTGGGCTTTGAGCAGGGCCTAAACCGGGATTTGCACATTTACCACAACATGCTTTTCGACATCCTGAAAATGGGCATCGAACTAAGGGTAAAAAGAATCGTGTATGCCCGAACAGCGATGGAAATCAAAAGCACGCTTGGTGCTGAGGCACATGAAATGCTTTGCTACATTAAAGCAAGCAACAGGCTTACCAACAAAGTACTCCCACCCATCGTGGACTACCTCAAGCCCTCATCCGACTGGGTGGCACGCAACCCATTTAAGGATTAAGAGCATGTTTGGGATTTGTAGCTTGGCCAAACCCCAAACATGCCCTTAGACCGGGCAGGTCATTTCGCCACCAAAATCACTTTGTTCTTCTTGCCATTTT
>JALOMF010000056.1 GCA_025455635.1 Saprospiraceae bacterium
TTGAAGGCAAGGTCGAAAGGAAATTCATTAATCATAAAAACCACAACGACGAGACGATAGTATTTGATAATGGCGAAGAAACCGTTTTAATAAGTGGTTATCGTGAAATATCTATAGGCGATTCTGTTGTTAAGACAGCCAATTCTTTTTTGTTGAGAATTTACAAGCCTTCTGATACGCTGGAATTGACCTACATGCTGCCTTGCAAAGAAAAAGGGGATTTTTTCTATGGAGGTATTCAATGAGTCTTGCTGGGGATTCAGTGAGCCAATTCACCGTATTAAGCTAAATTCAGTGATTCAATTCACGGTATTTAGCTAAATTCAGTGAATTCAAACGTTATGCACGTTTTAGAAATCAAAAAATCAATGGAAAACACTTAGCTCGGAACCCAAAATCATGGTGATAAATCCAAGCAATTTCAGGGCGTTCATCGTGGATAGACCAGCAATACCGCAAACGAAAAAGCCGCCATTCAAACACATGAATGGCGGCTTTTTCATAAAACGCAACAGGCATCACCCCGTCACGCTCAATATCTTGATTTCCACCCGCTGATTCTTTTTTCGGCCAGCGGCGCTGGCGTTGGAGTCAATCGGGTTGCGTTTTCCGTAGCCCTTGTACTGTAGGCGTTTCCTGGAAATTCCTTTGGCTGCGAGGTAATCCACGATGGCCTTGGCCCGCTCTGTGGAGAGGCGGTCGCAGTATTCGTGAGAGGGGGTTCCGTTGGTGTGGCCGCCTATTTCCACGATTACATTAGGGTTAGCGGAGAGGAAGTTGTACACCTCGGTCAGTACAGGCACTGAGCCTTTTGTGATGGTGGCACTGTCCGCTGGGAAGTAGAGTTGGTCCATGCGGATGGTCTGGCCCTTGGTCAATTTGGCGGGGTTCTCCAGTTCTTTTAGGATAACCGGTGTGGTTTTTTTGACGACGGGGGTATCCGCAGGCTTGGTTGGCTTTTGAGTTGGCGGCTTTGGGCCAGGCTTTGGTTTTTCATCAACAGCCGCAACCTCAGGCGTAGTAATGGTACAAGGCACCGGGATAATATCGGATGCATTGTCCATCAATAAATTGCCATTGTATGGGAAGGGGGTTGGGGTTTTGTAAAAGGCTTCAAACACGATATAAGTGTGGGTCTGCTTTGGCTCAAGCCTGAAATTGTAGCCCAACCAACGGGCGTTCACCACCAATGCACTCTCCGCCAAAAGCTCCAATCGGCTGCAATAACCGGAACCACCCCAGATGCGCAGTTTGACGGGCGTGGCATAGTTCATGGGTTCGTTGGTGACACGGCTTTGGCTCATGTAAATCTCCGAACGGGCCAACGAGATGCTAAATTCGTAGCATTTGCTGGCTTGGAGCGGTGCGCTGAGGCGTTGGGAAACCATCTCCCACGTATCGTTGTCCCGCACGACGAGGCCCAAGTAGGTTTTGCCGTGAAAAGGCTCTTTGGTCACCTGAAAAGCGCCGGCGCCTTCCTTTGGGTGAACATCGGGGGGTGTTTCACCGGGGAACCCACAATCGTACCAGCCATCCGGCAGCCTGCCTATGTTTCCGCCTTCGCCGGGGTTTCCTTCAAACGACGGATTGGTTAGGCGGATAGGCTCGTCCTGCGCCAACACGCTGGAGGAAAAAAAAAGCACCGATAAAAACAACAATAGAATCGAACGTTTCATAGTTCGCTAATTTTATTCAAATCTAATTTTCAGAGGTTTCAAACGTGCCAGCAAGTAGATTAGTTTGTTGAGTTTGTTACGATTGTTTTAAAAAACAGTTCAAAACACCAAAAGCTGCTTACAGAAGGTAAAAAATGGCAAAATTGTTCAGCTTGAAGCATTGACAAGGGCTGATGAGGACAAAAATAAAGGAACCCAAATGTTCCACTCGCCCCATCAACCCTTCTCTATCAATTATTTGAAGGCATTCAGCCCCGTGATGTCCATGCCCGTGATGAGCAGGTGGATGTCGTGGGTGCCTTCGTAAGTCAGTACCGTTTCGAGGTTCATCATGTGGCGCATGATGGGGTACTCGTTGGTGATGCCCATGCCGCCCAGTATCTGGCGGGCTTCCCTTGCCACGGTCAGCGCCATGTGTACGTTGTTGCGCTTGGCCATCGAAACTTGGGCTGGCGTTGCCTTTCCGGCATTTGCCAATGTGCCCAAGCGCCATGCCAACAACTGCGCTTTCGTGATTTCGGTTATCATTTCCGCCAATTTCTTCTGCGTGAGCTGGAAGCCGCCGATGGGACGGTCGAACTGGATGCGCTCCTGTGAGTAGCGCAGGGCCGTGTCGTAGCAGTCGAGCGCAGCACCCAGCACGCCCCATGCGATGCCGTAGCGGGCCTTCGAGAGGCAACCCAGCGGGCCTTTCATGCCCTGTACGTTGGGCAGCAGGTTCTTTTTTGGCACCCGAACGTCCTCGAAAATCAGCTCACCGGTGATGGAAGCTCTGAGCGACCACTTGCCGTGGATTTCGGGTGCGGAAAAGCCGGGCATGTCCTTTTCGACGATGAGGCCCCGGATGATGCCTTCCTCGTCCTTTGCCCACACCACAGCGATGTCGGCCACGGGGGAGTTGGTAATCCACATTTTGGCGCCGTTGAGGATATAGGCATCGCCATCGTCCTTGATATTGGTCAACATGCCAGCGGGATTGGAGCCAGCGTCCGGCTCGGTAAGGCCGAAGCAGCCGATGTACTCGCCACTGGCCAACTTGGGCAGGAAGTGGCGGCGCTGCTCCTCAGAGCCGTACTTGTAGATGGGATACATCACCAGTGAGCCTTGCACACTGGCCATGCTGCGCACACCGGAGTCGCCCCGCTCCAGTTCCTGCATGATGATGCCGTAGGCAATCTCGTCCATGCCGCCACAGCCGTACTCGGCGGGCAGGCTAGGGCCAAATGCGCCGATTTCGGCCAAGCCCTTGAACAGGTGCTTGGGGCATTCGGCCTTGTCGGCATACTCCTCGATGATGGGCGATACTTCCGACTTCACCCAAGCCCGCACGGCGTCACGGGCCAGCAGGTGCTCTTCGCTCAACAGCTCGTCCACGCCGTAGTAGTCGTGGTGCTGGTAGCGGTCTTCTCTTGCCTTTTTGGCAAATGCGGCGGTGCCGTTGCTTGAACTGTGCATATATAATAATGTATGAAAGGCCGGAAATCGAAATGACAGATGCCATGAAAAGCCACGCCAGTTTCCGGCTAAGGTTAGGGTAATTTTTTGCGCTGCAAAATTACGCAAATGAGCCAACAGTTTCCAGCATATAAACTCTCGTTTGGGGCATCGGGATGCAAACTTTTCCTAATTTTACACATATTTTTTCGCTGTTTTCAAAAAAAATGAGTTGTTATGGCATTGATAGCATTGGAAGGGATGCGCTTTTATGCGTACCACGGCTTTTACGAAGAGGAGCAGGTAATCGGCAACGACTATGTGGTGGATGTGTACGTTGAAACCGTTTTCACCAAAGCCGCCGTGGAGGACGACCTCTACCAAACCATCAACTACGAGACGATTTACCTGATTTGCGAAGCCGCCATGCGCAAAAACTCGAAACTGCTGGAAACGGTGGCCAACCGAATCGCCCTGGGCGTCAAGCACCAGTTCAAGTTTGTCAAGGAGCTGAAGGTTCGGGTGAAAAAGCTGAACCCGCCCCTCGGTGGCAGGGTGGACGCCGCTTTTGTGGAGGTGGACGGCGAGTTCACGAAGCGTTGCGGGCGCTGCGACAAGCCCCTGCTCTGCTACGGCGACCATACTTGCTGGTGCATGGATACGCAGCTTTTCAAGAAAACACTGGAGCAGCTCAAGGGGCAGTACGGCGACCGTTGCTTGTGCAAGGATTGCCTGGAGTTTTACGCCAGTTGAGCGCAACCATAACAATTTGATAAGTTACTTAGCCCGACAGCTTGCGTTTAAACAAGATACTTCATTTTTTCACTCAAAAAAATAACGATGATTAAGAAAGTTCTGCTCGTACTGCTCTGCTTCCAGCTTGCCTCCTGCGACCCCGCAGCACTCCAGCGCACATTGGAAGCTTTGGGCACTTCCGAACTAACCAGCGGCGAGGTTTCGTCCGGCCTGAAGGAAGCCTTGGAGCTTGGAATTGGCAAGGGGTCGGAAACCTTGTCGGCCAGGGACGGCTTCTACAAAAGCGCCTACAAGATACTGCTGCCGCCCGAAGCCCAGAAGGTGGCCAACAAGCTGCGCAATGTGCCTGGCTTCACCAATGTGGAGGAAAAAATACTGGAAAAAATAAACCGTGGCGCAGAGGACGCCGCCAAAAAGGCCAAGCCGATTTTCGTGAGCGCCATCCGGCAAATGACCTTCGCCGATGCGATGAACATCTTGATGGGGGAAAAAAACGCCGCCACAAGCTACCTCAACCGCACCACATCCGACGCTTTGTACACCGAGTTCAATCCCGTCATCGTGCAGTCTTTGGACAAGTTCGATGCCCGCAAATATTGGGCTGATGCCGTGAATGCTTACAACAAGATTCCATTTGTGGAGAAGGCCAATCCAGACTTGGACGACTATGTGACGAGGCAGGCGCTGAACGGCCTGTTTAGCATGGTGGAGGCGGAAGAATTGAACATCCGCAGCAATATCGCTGCCCGTACTTCCGATTTGCTCAAGAAAGTATTTGCGAAGCAGGATAAAAACTAGCTTTTTCAGTTCGACGGTGAGCAGTTGGCAGTCCTAGGTTTTACCCGTTTGATGACTGCCAACTGCCATCCTGAAGATTCAGGGCAGAGCTGTCGAACCCGAATGGCGAAAACGCAGATAATATTACTCAGCAGCTTTACGCTCCTCGATTTTACGCTTGTCGTATTCCCGCATCCCTTCCTTCAGTTCCTCTTCCACTGAGCTGCGTGCATTGTTGAACTCACGGATGCCCTTGCCGATGCCCCGCATCAGTTCGGGGATTTTTTTCCCACCGAACAAGAGTATCACCACACCCAAGATGACGAGCAGCTCCGTCATGTTCAGGTTGCCTAAGAACAGAAAAATATTTGTCATAATGAAAGATTTTAGAATTGTGGTTTCGAGCCTTGCTCGAAGCTGGGCAACGTTTTCTCAAAAACTCGCAATTCAGTTATCGAACGATTTCAAGTGAATACAAAAGTAAGACAATTCAGCATCATCCGATGCATTGGGGTAGATGTTTAATCCTAGCTCCCAAAAAACGACCACGCCCCCTCAAATCCTACCTGCCTCATATTATAATGTATAAACAGCGAGACACGGCCACCTTAAACAAAGCTCAACAACAATGGCTGACAGCTCCAAAAACATCAAAAATGAGGCTGTACGGAGCTGAATGGACAGCGCTTTCCACGGAAATACACCTTCACGGGCAGGTATTTTCACAATTTTCATTTTTTATTGAAAATTAAGTTCGACCTTCTATTTTGTTAAAATATTGATAGTCAGTATTTTACAAATAAATTTATAGTTAAAATTTTAAATTATTGTTCAAAAATTGTTTTTGTACAAGATTTTTTATTGTAAAAGTTAAACAAGACAACTATCTTTGTTCCGAAATTAAAAATCAGCTAACCAAAAAAATAGTAAGTCATGTCAACGCTTGAATTCAACAACAGATTTTTCGAACTATCACCGATATTGAACGCTTTTGCGTACAACCTCACACAGAATATCGATGATGCCAAGGACCTCTACCAAGAAACGGCGTTCCGGGCAATGGCCAATCGTGAGAAGTTCATGCCTGACACCAATTTCAAAGCGTGGTCTTTCACTATCATGAAGAACATCTTCATCAACAACTACCGCAAAAAAGTCAAGTCAAACACCATTTTCGATTCTACCGACAACCTATACTACCTCAACTCAGGTGGACGCCAAGAAGAAAACGGCGGCGACACCAACATCTTAATCAAGGAGTTGAAGGATTTGATTGAAAAACTGGACGAAACCATCAAGGCCCCATTCTTGATGCACTACCAGGGGTTCAAGTACCAAGAGATAGCCGACCACTTCAAGCTCCCGTTGGGCACCATCAAAAGCCGCATCTTCTTTGCTCGCAGGGAACTGAAGGAACAAATCAAGAAGCGCTATCGCTACGTGGAAGAAATGCTGATTCGGGCATAAGCCGAGGAGTGGGCCAATCGAATACGAAGAAAGCCGCCGGAAGCGTTATTGACGCATCCGGCGGCTTTCTTGTTTTTGGCCCCCGCTGGACCTGGTTTTTATGGCTCCGAAATTTTTTTTCAAGTTTTTTTTCAGAAAAATAGAAAAAAAAAGTCTCACAAATGCCGCTTTCTGGCTTCATATTTTTCACATCAACCCCGAATATGAAAACCTTAAATTTGAATAAGTATATTGGTATTCAACGATTTACAATCAAGAATTAATTGTTAATTGAAAAAATATTTCGCTCACAAAGCCCTAAATATGTCCTTGCTGGTAGGATTTTCCTGCCGCACATTTGTATCGTGATTAATGAATAACACAGCGGCGGACGGAAAACAGTGAAGATTGAAACAGCAGATGAGTGCAAAAAAGCTGGTTAACGAACCGGCCAACAGTTTTGAAAATGTTCATGGGATTATAATTTGTTAATAGCCAGACGTCCCGATGGTAAGCTATCGGGACGGGCTGTTTTTCAAACCCGGCTTTCAAGCCTCATTTTCAAAACAAGTTGACATCAATTGATTAATGTTCATGGGATTATAATTTGTTGGTAGTAAGCCCCCTCGAACAACTGAGGGGGTTACTCTTTTTCCTTCAAAATTGTACCCAGACTAAAGATAAGCATCAGCCTAAAAAAAAAGGCCGACTAAAAGTAGCCGGCCGAAATTAAGTTCGTTCATGGGATACTAACTCTAATGCAGAATTCGAAAAAAATAGGATAAAAAATCTTTCTTCTCTTTCAAAAAATTTAGGCTGATGCAAAATTACCTCAAGAATTCTGAAAGCACAAATTTTAGCTTCAATTCTTGAAAAAGTTATCGTTTTTGGATATGTTCATGGGATTATTCTTTAAAAGTCGTGTCAAAGGACACGACTTTTTTTTTGCCCAAAACTCACCTGTGCCCCTGCCAAAACCGAGGCGGCACCATCCAAAAAAACTAAATAAAACAATTTGTTTTTATTACACAATTTGTTTTATATTTGTGGCTCATCGTTACCAAAGACATGTGCCATGAAAAATGTAGATTTCATCCAAACTGTTGTCCACTTCCTTAAAAACAACTGGTTCAAACTTTCCATCACCGGGCTGATGCTGCTTGCTTGGTTCAGAAAAGACCTTAGCCTGCAGGTTCGGATGGATGGCCCCAGCTACCAGTACGAGAAAAACACGGCCAAGCCGAAAGAAAAGATGACGGATGCTGCTCCCTTGGCCACGGGCTTGTCTCCCAACACAGGCCGCATGGAGGCACCAGCCATTGGCCTACCATCGTTTAGTAGTGGGGCCGGCAAACTTGAACTTTCCAAGATTGACGAAGCTGCGCAGCACGCCTACCTCACCCGGTTTGCCAAAGTTGCCAAAGAAGAACAGAAAAAATACGGGATACCCGCAAGCATCATCCTCGCCGTGTCATTGTACCAGAGCGGCGCCGGTCAACGGGACATTGCCCAAGATGTCAACAATTACTTCGCCATGCCCTGCAACTCGGACTGGAACGGAGCCTGCCGGGAGTTTCAGGGCCAGGTTTACCGCAAATACAGTTCGGCGTGGGCCAGTTTCAGGGATTTCAGCTTGTTTGCCAAAGAAAATTTCAAACGCCTCAAAGGGGCCGACTACCAAGCTTGGGCGCTGGCACTCGAAGCAGATGGCTTTGCGGAAACCGATAATTTTGCAAAGGAAATCACCGACCTCATCGTTGCATTTAGGCTGGATGCTATTGATGAGTGAAAACGAAGCAACTGTGCGCCTACCCAGCGGTTTTTCGAACGAAGTGCTGATGCCCCAACCTGTTCTTGGCTCACTTTTTCTTGATGACCACGTCGAGCATCATGATTTTTTGCCAAATCTTGCTTGACAGTTCATGCGATAGGTTCTCTACTTCGTCAACGGTTTTCTGCACCTCCGAGTCTTGAAAGGATTGTACGTGCAGGGCAGCCAGTTTGGAGTTGATGGCCAACAACTCGGAGCAATAATCAAGGTAGCGGGTAAGCTGATTCGGCGACATGGTGCGCTCTGGGGAAGAGGCCGTTTTCTTGAAATCTGCCAGTAGCGAAGCAGGGTCTTTGGTGAGCTGGTGCATGTCCACCACGTGGGCGATGGAACGCAGCCGGTGCAAAGAGCTGAGGGCTGCCTTGCGTTTAATGCGGTTTTCAACGGTCGCCAAAAAAAGGATGGCCAAGCCCAAGAAAATCAGCTCGTTGATGGCGCTTTCGGCACCTTGCAGTATCTCCATCAGCCCACTCTCCCCAGCTGGGATGTAGCGCACGGTGAGTACGCAGACCCACGCTGTCAGGCCAACCAACAGTCCAATCGCTACGAAAGTAACAATCCTGATAGGCCAAATCGGCCTAGGCAACTGCTCCGCCAACAACACGATTTCAGCCGCCACTTCGCCCATCTCGGCAGCCACCCTGCCCAAGCCTGAGCCGGGGAACCGCTCGTCAATCCGCATGCGCAGCTTGTCCAAGGTGCTGATAATGGAGACGGGGTTCAGTTCGCTGAACTTGCGCTTTCGGAATTTGCTGTTGAAGAACAATTGCACGGATTTATGGGTGGTTTGATTGGCAAAAATAGGAAGCGGTGCCATTTGGCGCACCAAAAATCAAGTCAAATAGGGCTGTTCCGAATTTTTACCGAGGCCGTTTCAAAAAAAACTCGCAGCCTCCACCAACGACTCCGGCTTGCCCACATCCAACCACCTGTCTGCGCTGTGGTCAAAACCAAGGATTTTCCCGGTCGAAGCAGCATCCAAATAAACATCAATGATGGAAAAAGCCGTTTCCTCCGCAGGCATCCACTCGAAAATGGCTGGGCTGATGGCGTGGATGCCGCTGAACGCAAAAGGATTGAGGGACTGTAGGACTGAAGGATTGAATTCGGACTGGCTGCCCACCAATTTCACCTCCCCGGTTTTGGCATTTTGCCAGCCGCAGAGCCGCATTTTTTCATCGAATAAAAAATAGCGGGACGTGGTTCGGCTGCGCACAGCGAGGGTGGCAAGCGCCCCGCTTCCGCAGTGTTGTTGGTAAAAATGGGCGAGGTCCATGTCCGTCAGGATGTCGGCGTTGCAGACGAGGAAGGGCTGGCCATCGTCAAAGAACCAAGTTGCTTTCTTCAGGCCGCCGCCCGTGTCGAGCAGTTGCGCACGCTCGTCGGAGATGGCGATGCGGATGCCGAACTGCCCATTTTTTTCCAAAAAACCAATGATTTGCTCCGCAAAATGGTGGACGTTCACGATGATTTCACGGCAGCCCGCAGCGATGAGCCGCCGGATGGCGATTTCGAGCAGGGTGACGCCGTTCACTTCCACGAGCGCCTTGGGGCGGTCGTTGGTGAGGGGACGCAGGCGGGTGCCGAGGCCGGCAGCGAAGATGAGGGCTTTCATTGGAAATTGGGAAATTGGAAAATTGCAAATTGGGAAATTGGATGCCGTACAATTTCTCAATTTCTAATTTCCGCCAAAAACTCCCGGAACGCCTTGGCCGTCTCCCGGCTGGCCGAGAACATGCCCATGTGGCCCACCGTGGGGAATACGTGAACAATGCCCCGGCTGGGCAGGTGCGTCATGGCCATGCTCACATCGAGCGGCACGGCAGTGTCGTGCTGCCCGATGAGCATGAGCACTGGGCAGTCGAGGTTGCGGAGCACATCGGCCCGGTCTTGGCGGTTGCGCATGGAGTCAAGTGCGGAGATGATAGCTTCCGGCGTGAAGTGTATTGCATTGTGTATCAAGCGGTTAACCTCCATCTGGTAGCCCTTTGAAAAATCGTAGATGAAGAGCTGGGGGATGGTTTGCCGCACGTAGATGACGTGGCCATTGGTCTTGATGAACTCGATGGCCTTGAGTCGGCCCGCTTTTTTCTCCTCGGAGTCTTCAAAGGGGTGGGAGTGGAAGAGGCATAGCCCCGCCAGTTTTTGCCCCCATTTTTCGGCATAAGCCAAGGCCACGTAGCCCCCCATTGAGTGCCCCGTGAGTATGAACCGGTCGAGGGCGAGGTGCTCAATGACCGTAGCGACCGATTCGGCCATGCCAGCCATGGTCAGGTTGTCGGTCAGTTCTGAATTTCCAAAACCGGGCAGGTCAATGCAGATGAAGCGGCGGGAAGGAAGCAATGGGAGCCACTCGTCCCAGAGTCGGCTATCTTCGAGGAAGCCGTGCAAGAGCACGACGGGAAGTTCGTCTGCCTCCTTGTTTTTGCTGGGGTTATGGTCATAGAATGCTATCAGTTTTCCCTGAAATGTTACTTGTTCCATTCTTTGTAATGAAATGGTGCCTCGAAGGTATTTTTTGTCAAAAAAAATTGATTACCAATGTTTTATAAAAAAAACTGACCGATAGTAAGCACCTATTTTAGCCCAAAGCCCCTGCCTTTTGAGGGACGCCGGTTCTATTTTTTTTGCAAAAATACTTTTCTTGTACCGTTTACGGGTCAATTTCTAATTTTACCCATCCTTTTTTGAAAACTGCACCTCCGGAAAAAAACTTACTGATGACTTCTCTTGGCAATGTAAAGCAAAAATTGAACACCATCGGGCAATTGGAGCGGGACCTGAACTTGAAGCAGTTGCAGGTCAACCGGCTGCTCAACATCACGCAGGCCATCAACAACAACGTGAAGATGAGCGGCCTGTTCGAGATGTACACTTCCTTCCTGAGTTGGGAAATGGGGGTGAAAAAAATGGCGCTTTACTACCGCAAGGACAAGAAATGGGTCTGCTCCGCCCATATCGGCTTCGAGCAGGGCGAGCTGAAGACCGACGTCTCCGAGCAACTCAGCCGCTACACCCGCCTGCACACCCTCGCCGATAGCGACGACCCGTTTTTCCGCCAGTTCGACGTGGTGATTCCCGTGAAGCACAAGGACGTTCACCTCGCATACGTCTTCATCGGCGGTTTCGGCGAGGAGGAGGACATGTACAACAAGGTGCAGTTCATCACCACCATCACCAATATCATCACCGTCGCCATCGAAAACAAGCGGCTCTTCAAGAACAAAATCGAAGAGGAACGCTTGCGCAAAGAGATGGAACTGGCCAGCGAGATGCAGCAGTTGCTCATCCCCAAGTCGCTGCCCACCCGCAAGGAATACGAGCTTTCGAGCATCTACCGCCCGCACCTCAACGTCGGGGGCGACTATTTCGATTTTGTGGAACACGGTGATGGGAAAATCACTTTCTGCATCGCCGACATAGCTGGAAAGGGGGTGGCCGCCGCATTGCTGATGTCCAATTTTCAGGCGAGCTTCCACAACCTGCTGGCCCGCCACGACAACCTCAAATCCTTCGTGGAAGACCTGAACCTTTCAGTGCTGCGCATCACGAAAGGCGAGCGGTTCCTGACTTTTTTCGTGGCGCAATTCGACCTGAACACCAGGCTGCTGACCTACGTGAACGCTGGGCACAACCCGCCCATCTTGGCCATGAACGAAAAGATTCACTACCTCGACAAGGGGACTACGGTGCTGGGGGCTTTTGACGAGTTGCCCTTCATCGAGCAGGGCACCGAGCGGGTGGACGCAGAAGCGCTCATCCTGCTCTTCACCGATGGGTTGACGGAGCTGCAAAACGAGGCGGGTGAATTTGTGGACGAAGATTTCGGGCAGCGCTTCGTACTAGCGAACTACCACCTTTCTGCCACGGAATTCAACCAAAAAGTGATGGATGCGCTGGACTTGTTCAAGGGACGGGCAGGTTTTCAGGACGATTTCACGGTGCTGACCTGCAAGGTTTTTTGATGGCTTGATTGTCGAGATTGTTTGATTGTTATTCGTGATGCCCTCAACAATCGAGCAATCTCGACAGTCAAGCCATTCAGCAATCGCTTTTTCATCCATTAATAAACCCTCCGCATCGAATAGTTGGGGGCAGATACCGAACCAAAGGGGCAGATTTGCGTTCACTTCGCACCTAATTACTTGAATACGATTAGATGAAAGATAAAAATGTAGCAGGAGTTTTGGCCCTATTCCTTGGTTGGGTAGGCATTCACAGGTTCTACCTTGGGCAGGTCGGTCGAGGTATCCTTTATGCTGTTTTCTGCTGGTTCCCGCTGATATGGATTATTGCTTTCATTGATGCCATCATGCTTTTTTCGATGGACAATGACGTGTTCGACGTCAAGTACAACAAGGATTACCTCAAAGGCAATTTGCGCCAACCTGACTACGACCGCAGCCGCCGCACCGACTTCGAGC
>JALOMF010000532.1 GCA_025455635.1 Saprospiraceae bacterium
CCCTAGTGGACACCGGGCAGTATGAAGTGACGGTAGCCGAATTTCCCTATTGGGAAGGTTGCCAGCAGTCATATATGATTAACGCTTATCCATTTTTGGACTCAACCATACATGAAATTCCTTTTCAGCCGCTCGAAAGCTGCCCTTATCTTGAAGTTGAAATTTCCACACCGTTTATCCGGTTTTGCGACAGCAGCGCTTATGTGGTGAATTACTGCAACCAAGGCACGGTAATAGCGGAGGATGCGACCGTTGAGGTCACGCTAGGCAATGGTATTCAATATTTAAGCTCCACGAACCCGCCTATTTCACAGAACGGTCAAACGCTCGTATTTGAGCTAGGTGATATAGCGGTAAATAATTGCGGCAGTTTTCAAGTACAGTATGCGGTTGGATGTGATAATTCGATTATTGGGCAAACGATATGTACGGAAGCACATGCCTTCCCAGATAGCCTTTGCGGGCAACCATGGGCTGGCCCGAACTTGGAGATAAATGGTTTTTGCGATGGCGATAGCGTGCTTTTCACCATAATGAATACGGGTGGAGATATGCCAGCTGCCCAAGGTTACATCGTCATTGAAGACAATTTAATAATGATGTCCGGCGAGGTACAGCTATTGGCTGGCCAGTCAACTACGGTTGCAATAACGGCGGTGCCAAGTGCTACCTACCACATGCTGGCAATGCAAGACCCGGACTTGCCCGCTTCACTTGGCCACCTCATTGCCAGTGCCTCCATTGAGGGCTGCCTTGGCTCCGTCAACCCCGGTGCCTTCAACCAAATCCCGCAGGACGACGGCGAGCCTTGGCTCGATATTGACTGCCACCCGGTCGTTGCCAGTTTCGACCCCAACGACAAGACGGGCTTCCCCACGGGCTGGACGGAGGAGCACCTCATTGACGAGCACACTGACCTAGACTACCTCATCCGCTTTCAGAACACGGGTACTGATACGGCCTTCCGGGTGGTCATCATTGACACGCTTTCGGCCTTTCTTGACCCTGCTACGGTTAAGCCCGGCGCCAGCAGCCATTCTTACAGGTTTGAAATGAGTGGGCAAGGCGTAGCCAAGTTTACCTTAGACGATATCATGTTGCCGGATAGCAATGTGAACGAGCCGCTTTCACACGGCTTCGTTAAATTCCATATAGCGCAGCAACCCGGCAACCCGCCCGGCACCGTCATAGAAAACACAGTTGGCATTTATTTCGACTACAATGCGCCCATTTATACCAATACCACCCTACATAAAGTAAGGGAGCCATGGATACAAGTCATAATCGGCTCGGTGGAGATGTTTGCCCAAAAAATGCAGGTTTCCGTTTCCCCCAACCCGATGTCCGATTGGGCCACCATCGAAGCAGCCAATTTGCCGCCCGGCGAGAACACACTTTTACTCTCCGATGCGATGGGCAGGGAGGTGCAACGGCTGCCATTTTCCGAAGGGAGGGCGCATTTGCAGCGCAGCGGCCTAGCAGCCGGTGTCTATTTTTTCAGGGTGGAAAATGGCGGGAAGGTGCTGGCTGCGGGGAAGCTTGTGGTTCGATGAAAACCCATCAATGAGAAAAGGCCAGTGGGGTTTCCCGCTGGCCTTTTTTCTATTGCTGAAACATCACTTCAACCATTCCCTTACCACCTGCATTTTTATCGGTTCGTCAAAAATGGCTGCGACTGGGAAACGCAGCCCTTCGATGGTTTTGCACTCGATATTATCCGAAACGGTCTTCTTCGTAAAGAGCCAGAACTCCTTTTTTGCTTCATCCAAAAGGTACTGCTCGACCAATTGTGAATCAGGGTCAACGAGCCAGTATTCTTTGGCCCCATGAGCAGCGTAGTCTTCTTTCTTGATGCCACGGTCTGTGCTGGCTGTGCTATCGCTAAGTATTTCCACGACGAAATCAGGGATGGGGTACTTCCAAGTGTCGGGATGAATGACAACAGCCCTTTCCTTCGTGAAAAAAAGGATGTCCGGCAAGTAGTCGTTACGGGTGAGTGCAACGAGAGAGGTCTCGCTACGTACCTGACCAAGGTCGTTGATGGAGGTGTAGGTTTGAAGCAGGTAATCCAACCGCTGCCTCGCTACGGTGTGTTTTTCTTTTGCTGGTGAGTGCATAACTATTTTCCCATTGATGAATTCCCATTTGTCGCCCGGCTGTATTTTTTCGTAAAACTCATGCCTTAGCCGCTGCTCTTGCTTCAGGCGGACGTTCAGTTCCTCCACCAGTTCGGGCATGTGGAGGTTTTCAAGAATGGGTTCAATGATTTCGTTGTCACGCAACATGGTCTGAATTTTCTTTCAAATATAGCTACTTTTGTTAAAAACCCCCACTTGACTGGCACTATAAATTGAGCCGCTGCAATTTCTATCAACCCCCTACCTTTGCCCCTCATTTTAAAACCTTTCAACAAAATGAGCACCTTCATACCGTTCCGGGCCTTCCGCCCAGTAGCCCCCAAAGCCAAGGCCGTGGCCAGCCGCCCTTATGACGTTCTCAACCGGGAAGAAGCCCTCGAAGAATGTGAGGGAAACCCGCTGTCGTTCTACCACGTCATCAAGCCGGAGATTGACTTCCCGATGGAGCACGACCACTACGCCCCGGAGATTTACCTGAAAGGCAAGGAAAACTTCGACAAGCTGGTGCAGGACGGCGTCATTTTTCAGGATGAAAACGCCCAGTTCTACGCCTACCAAATCCAGATGGGCGACCATGTGCAGACGGGTCTCGTGGGCTGCTGCGCCATCGCCGATTATTTCAACAACCACATCAAAAAGCACGAACTCACCCGCCCCGACAAGGAGGAAGACCGCAAGAACCACATCCGGTACAGCCGCCTCAACTACGAGCCAGTGCTGTTCAGCTACCCCCACGTGGCGGCCCTCGACGAACTGGTGGCGGGCGTCATTGCGCAAGCGCCCGAATACGATTTCACCTCCGACGACGGCCTTGGCCACCGCCTCTGGCCCATCACTGACGCTGCGCTCAATGCCCGCATCCAGCAGCTGTTCGAGTCGGACGTGCCCAAGATTTACATCGCCGATGGCCACCACCGCACCAGTGCCGGGGCGCTCGTGGGGCAGGAAATCAGCGGCGGCAAGCCCGGCCCTGCCAACTACTTCATGGCCGTCGTTTTCCCCGACAACCAGCTCGCTATCCAAGACTACAACCGGGTGGTGAAAGACCTTAACGGCCTGACAGCCAATGAGTTAGTGGAGAAATTGGCGGGCAGTTTTGAGATTGAAAAACGAGCTTCGCAATACCGTCCAGAAGCCCTGCATACCTTCGGCATGTACCTCGACAAGCAGTGGTACAAGCTCACCGCCAAGCCGGGCACTTACGACAACAGCCCCATCGGCGAGCTGGACGTGACC
>JALOMF010000533.1 GCA_025455635.1 Saprospiraceae bacterium
AATTGGTGCATTCGGTCAGGCCAGCGAGCAGCAGGCTGTTTTCGGTTTGGGTGAAAATAATGGTATCGCCAAGAGCCGAGATGAGACGGATATTGTAGCTGTTTGCAGCCAAAACGCTGCCCCAACCGAAGAGCGCCGAACTGGTCGTCAGCTCGGTCAGTGTCAAGTTTTCCGGGGCCACGCAGCAGCCGTCGGTTGTGAAAAACACCGAATTTGCGAAGCCGCTGCTGTCGCTGGCGCAATTCTCCTGCAACTGAAACTCGTAGCTCGTGCAAGCCTGCAAGCCAGCCAGTTCAAAGGGGCTAACGGCATTGGCAGCCACCGTCCAGGCCGTGTCGCCGACGATGCGGTAGCGGAGGTCGGTCGTCAGGCTGGAGTCCGGCGATACCCACTGAATCGCCGCCGAAACATCGAGGATATTGGACACCTGCACGTTGTAGGGCTTGGGGCAGGGGCCGCAATTTTGCAGCAGCAGGTTCAAGCTATTAAAGGCATTTACCCGACCACCGTACTTGGTTTCGTTAACGAGGTTCGGGATGATGTCCACCCCAGCATAGAGGGCGTCCCGCACTTGTAGGGCAGCAGCGGCGGGGTCGGCCAGGGCCAGTTCACCGATATTGGAGCAGGGGATGGAGTACATCAGCCCGATGATGCCCGCCGTGAGCGGCGTGGCGAAGGAGGTGCCACTGGTGGTGCTGGGGCCACCGTTGGTGCTGATGGTCACGATGCCGCCGCCTGGTGCTGCCACGTCAATATGGGTGGTTCCGTAACCGGAAAAAGTGCGCACGTCGTTGTTGTTCGTTGCCGTCACGGCCACCATGTACTCGCTGGTGCAGGCCGTGGGCAGGTCGAGCACTTGGTCAATGTCCACGTTGTTGTTTGCGGTGGCTCCGCAACTCAGGATTCCCTCCACGCCCAGCGAGTCGTAGAAGGCGCACCAGAGCGGCGAGTCGGCGGGGTCGCCCCCGTCAATGCCCCAGGAGGAGTTGGTGGCCACCACGAAAGCGCCTTGAGTGCCCCCGCTCTGGTTCCACCGACGGCGCTGCACGAGCGGGTAGGTGTAGGCTTCCACCACATTGGCCTCGTTGATGCCGCCAAATTCGACGTTCATGATTTTCACGTCCCAGTTGATGCCCGTGGCGAAAAGTTCGTTGTTGCCCTTTGCCCCAATCATGCCCGACACCTGCGTGCCGTGCTGCTGCGAGGGGATGCCGTCGTCGTTGGAGCTGGTGTTCCAGCCGTTGTAGTCGTCCACGTAGCCGTTGTTGTCGTCGTCAATGCCGTTGCCGGGAATCTCGGCGGCGTTCACCCAGAGGTTGCCTTGCAGGTCGGGGTGGTTGCGGTTGGTACCTTCGGTAACGCAGATGACGATGTCGTGGCCTGTGGCCGTGCTGCCCCCGGTGGTGATGTCCCAAGCGAGGTCGGCGTCCACGTCGGCATCGGGGGTGCCACCGCCTTGGCCGGTGTTTACCCATTGCCATTGCGAAGCGAAAATGGGGTCGTCGGGCACGGTTTCCCGCATGGAAATCAAGTGGTTGAACTGTGCCAGCTCCACGCCGGGCTGCCGGCGCACGTGGTCGAGGAAGTCCCGCTCGTTGATGCTCGTCCAGTCGAAATGCAGCAGCCAGATGCGCAGCGGCTCGGAGGAGTTTTCCACGATTTGGAGGTTGGTCGGCCTGCCCTTGAATTGGTCGAGCCGCTTCGCAATGGGCCGGATGCTATGACCGGGAGCGAGTTGGACCAGCAGGTCGCCCTGCACGTGGTCTAGTTTTTGGGCGTTCAAGCCCAAGTTCACTGCCAGCAGCAGTGAGAGTGTGAGGAAATATTTCATAACAGGTGTTTGCGTACTGGATTCAAAAAAACTACGAAACGGGAAGGCTGAAACTGAAAATACAATCTGACTGACCTTCTCCGAAACTGAAAGCGCCAAAGGTATGGCAAGCTTGGCTGATTTTATTTTTTGAGGCGGAATCGGTCAGTTTTACTGCACTTTTTGCTCAATTTATTTTCAAGTAAAAAACAGATTGTAGATATTTTTCTGAAGAATTTGAAGCAGCAGCGCTGCGAAACCTTTGTAGAGTTTTAAGGAGAAGCCTATTTCAAGGTGCAGCGCACCGTAATATTTCGGTGCGCTGCACCTTGAAGTTGTGGGCAATTTGATGCCTACAAATATTCTGCGGCGCTGCCGCTAATGTCTGCAATTTTAATCTAAAAATATTGCCCCAGCTTTTACCTTCGCAAAAAACAAAACAGCATGAAATCCAACCATTTTTTCCTTCACATTGCCATGCTACTGACACTGGCGCAAAATTTTGGCTGCAAATCCGAATCACCTGAAACCAAAGCACCCGAACCTGCGGCTGCCACGGTGCCAAAGTTCAAACTGATTCAGACCGACACTTTCCGCTTCAACAATTTCGTGGACTGCAACATGGCCGAGGCTTGGGTCGGCGATACGTTCCGCATCTTCCCCGGCAAGTACGGCGAAGACCCGGTATGGGGCGAGGCCAAGGAACTCAAGTTTTCCAGCGGGAAACATGCGGACGAGGCATTCAGCAACCCTGCTTCAGCCTACATCGCCCCCAAAATGCCGAAAAATGCGCCCCGCAATACGCCCGGCCTGCACGGGGCCGTGTGGTTCGAGACGGTTTACCAAGATGCGACAGACCCATCGGGCCGTACGCTCTACGCCGTTTACCACAACGAAAACTACCCCGAAACCCTGCCTTACAACCCCTCCACGGGCGAGGGCTATATTGACAAAGACTGGCCGCTGGGCCTCACCGAGCGCATCACCCCGGCAGCTGTTTGCCGCATCGGCATCATGAAATCAACCGACGGTGGCTGGAGCTGGGACAACAAAGGGCTGTTCTTGGAGGACAAGCAGCCCCGCATGATTCTCAAGCCGCACAATATTTCCAAGACCTTCGCTGGCGGCGTGGGCGACCCCTCCGCTGTGGCCGTGGGGGATTACCTCTACCTTTTTTATGGGGAATATGGCTACCCCGGTGCATACAGCGCCGATAGCTACGATGCTGAAAAAGAATGGGGCGGCCAGTGCATCAGCGTTGCCCGCATTGCGCTCAGCGATTTGGACAATCCGCTCGGCAAGGCAAAGCGCTGGGACGGCACCGGCTTCAATGCCGCATGGGACGGCGTGGGCAAGCCCGTCTCTTCGCTCCAAATCCCCCGTGCGGAGGGTGGCGGCCCTGCTTCTTCACAAAACGGTGGATTCCATTGGGGCCCTTCTGTGTCTTGGAACACGCACCTCAATTGCTGGGTGATGCTGATGGGGAAAGTGACCGGACAGTCGTGGCTGGGCAGCAGCCTTTACATTTCGTTCAACATGCACCCCGACCTCGGCGAAGGCA
>JALOMF010000534.1 GCA_025455635.1 Saprospiraceae bacterium
CTGACTTGAGCTTGCCTGCCTGTGCCATTGCGCCGAAGGCGAAAAGCACGACGAAAACAGGGGTGAGAATATTTCTCATATCGTAAGGATTGATGGATTGATGGATTGAAGGATTGAAGTTGCTGGACTTGCAGGTTGAGGGAATCAAGGATGGATGGACTGCCTTCAATCCTTGATTCCTTCAATCCTCCAATCCTTAAAAATACCTTGGAGTGATGACTTTGTTTTCCCTGAAATCGAATTCGTAACCGACCATCAGCTCGAAAGCACCGCTGGTCACCCGGTTGAGTTCGTTGAGCGGGTAGTCGTAGGCAGCACCGATGCGAAGGCCGTTTTTCAACACATAAGAAGCCCAAACATCGAAGGAGCCAACACCGCTACGGGCTGGTTTTTCGAGCGGCTCCACAGAGAAGGCTGAGCGCAAAGAGGCACCTACCCAAAGCGTCTGGTGGAACAACAGCGAAAGGTCGAGGTCAAACTCGTTCGGCGCAGCGATATCTTGGAACGGGTCGAGCTTCGAGAGGCGCTTGTCGGCGCCCACGTTGCGCCAGATGAAAGATGGCTTGAACACAAGTGCATCGCCGCTGAGCGGGATGGCTGCTCCAGCAGTGAAGTAGAAATGGCGCACTGCACGGGCATAAATATCGGTCGTAGAGGTGCCTTCTTCTTTCAGGTCATATTCTACCAGTTTCGGGCTGGAAGCGCCGATGTAGAATTTTGAATTGTAGAAGTAGAGGCCCATGCCGAAGTTTGGCAACAGCAGGTTCACGTTCTCTTGGAAGACCAAATCGTCCGGGTCGTCAATCACCAGGTCTTTCCAGTTGGCGTTGTAATTCTCCACGCCACCTTGGAGGCCGACACTGAGCTTCGATTTGCCCATCGGAATACGGTAGGCATAGGAAAGGTTGGCGCTGGTAGTCCGGCTAGGGCCGATGATATCGTTCACGACCGAGAGGCCCACGCCTACCCGCTCATTGCGAAGCGGTGTGTGCGCTGTGAAGCTCTGCGTGACGGGCGCACCCTCGATTTCCACCCACTGTGAGCGGTGGATGAGGCCGACCGAGAGGTAGTCCTTCGAACCTGCGTAGCCGGGGTTGAAAATCAGGCTGTTGAAAATGTACTTGGTGAACATGGGTTCCTGTTGGGCGAAAGCCATTTTCCCCAAAAGCAACACGAACGTGAATAAGGTCAATGTTTTTTTCATCTGAATAGGAATTTTGAAAAAATTCTGCTTGGAATATGGTTATGCTGAAATTGATAGTTTGATTGTTGGATTGCTTGATTGTTGGGGTGTCTGGTCAACAATTCAACAATCAAGCAATCCAACCATTCTTTTTTATCGTTGCAGCTGCAAGTAGCCGCTGAATTTCCTTCCATCTTTCGGCAGGTCTATCCGGTAGAAGTACGTGCCGTCTGGCAGGTCAGAGCTTTTGTACGTGCCCCGCCAAGTGTTGTTGTAGCCGTTTTCTGTGAAAACCTGCACGCCCCAACGGTTGAAAACGGTGACGGTGTTGTCGGGGAATTTATCAATCCCTTTTATCAAAAACACCTCGTTCCGTCCGTCATTGTTGGGCGAAAAGCCATTGTAAATGACAAACTCATCGTCGGCAGAACACGAAACGTCAACGACCACCAGCGCCGTGTCGCAACCAACCGGGCTGCACAGCATGTACATGAACGAGTCCAAGCCGCAGAAATCCTGGTTAGGGATGTAGTCAACGGTTTGGTCCGGGTTGCGTACCGTGAGGCCGTGGTTGGGGCCGATGCCGCCCGTACTTGGGTCGAGCAAGGTCAATTCCACGGGCAGACAGTTGCCAAGGTCGTCATTGGCCAATATGTCAATATTAACGGGGGTGTTCAACAGTGCGGTAGCCGCATCATCTGCGGCAGTGGGGGGAAGGGTATTTCCGCAAGGGCCAGTGGTATCCTGTGTTACAGTAATATAAACATAGGTGGTATCACAAACGCCGTAGTCATCGCAAATGGCTATGCAAGCCGTGTCGGTGCCCATGGCAATGCCCTCCGTAAGAAGGCATAAAGATACATTGTTAACTGTAAAGTCCACTGCTGTGCCGGATAAATCAGGGCAAAAATTTGTAATACTTACAATATTGCCAGCCAATTCAGTAGTGTCAAAGCAGTAGGTCTCTAAGGAACCAATTCCGATGGTGTCAATAATTGTACCAGTCTCCGGCAATCGCACATAGATGCAGAGCGTGGTGGTGTCCGTATTGCCATAAGCATCGGTCATCAGGAAGCACGCTTGGTCGAGGCCGGGGGCAAATGCGGTGTAGGTGATGCAGTTGGTCACGGGGTCAAACTCGAAGTCAACGCTCTCGCCGCTCTCGTCGGGACAGATGTTTTCGATGGAAATAACGTCGCTGGGCAGGGAGTTGATGTCGAGGCAATGCACGCCCGTGAAATTGATGAGCAGCGTGTCCACCAGCTTGCGGCCCTGGGTCTGGCACATGGAGCCATCCACCGTCACCACCAAGTAGGTCGTGTCGCAAAAACCAATATCGTCGCAGACCACGATGCAAGCCTGCTCGGTGCCCCCGCAGCGTAGCCCCGCATATTTTATACAGAAATTATCCTCGTCGAGGTAAAAATCTACGTAGTTGCCGCTGTCGTCGGGGCAAATATTTTCGATGCTCATCGGAGCGCCCGTGAAGTTGAAATTGTTGAAACAAATGATGTTCGGCAAGCTGTCGGCCTGAATCGTGTCGTACAAATAAACAGGTGGTGGCAGTACAAGGCATTGCACCATGACCAAGAGGGTATCGGTCGTGTTCGTTGCAAAATCCACGGCGATGAGCGAGTTGAGGCCCACTTGCAGGTTCATCTCCGAGCCTTTTGGCAGCAGGCCGAGGTTCAGCCCGATGATGGACTGGGTGGAGTTGACCATGACGGTCACCTGCATGTCGGAGTAGTCGCTGCCGGGTGCGCCGCCTTTTACGCTGAGTGTGCCCGGCTCGTGTGTCCAGAAGCCGAAGGGGTCCCAAACATTGAGCATGGTGACCAGCTCGGTGATGTTCATGAACATGCCCTCGTGTTCTTGGCCGTTCACCATCCAGGCATCGAGGTGGTAAGGCCCCATATTGCCAAGGCCCAGCAGCGAGTTGTAGCTGTAGGTGATGGTGGTGTCAAAATCACAACCAGACACGCCAGCGGCAAATGGGCTACCGTTTTGAAAAATGAGGTAATCGGAAAATTCCGCCGCCGGGATGGGCAGGCAGACATTTGCGCTCTGGCAGTCGGGCGAGTAGGCGTGAAGGGTATCCATCTGGAAAATCCCCTCTGCCCGCACGGACATCGCCGCAAGCAACGGCACAAGCACTAGTACAATTCGTTTCATCACATTCATGGAACT
>JALOMF010000057.1 GCA_025455635.1 Saprospiraceae bacterium
TTTTGCATGGATACAGTTATTTGGTTTTGTTGAAAAAAAATAGCTTATCGAAAGCCCGATTCTCATGGAAAAAAGTCATCTCGTCAATATTTTGAGGGTTTTGGAGAAAAAAGAAGTCAGGGAACTTCGCAAATGGGTCAGCTCGCCCGCCCACAACCAACGCCAAGACGTGGTTGACCTCTATGAGTATTTGGTAACCGGACAACACCTTTTTTCCGAAAAACAGCTTGAGAAAGAGCAGGTGTTCCGGGCGATTTACCCGGAAAGAACGTTTAGCGATGCCGAAATGCGGCAAGTGATGCATTTTCTGCTGAAGGCCGTGGAGAACTTCTTGGTTTACAACGAATTGTTGAAGGATGAAGTGCGTACCCAGACGATGCTGGCCAAGGTGTACCGAAAGCGCCAGCTGCCTAAATTGTTTCAGAAAACCATCGAAATGGGCCAGCAAACACAGCAGCAGCAGCCCTACCGCAACCACCAGTATTTTGAAAACGAGTACGCCCTGCAATTTGAGCAGTACACCTACCTGAGCGGGCTGGGCCGCAATACCCCGCTCAACCTCCAAGAAGTATCAGATGCAAACGACGTGGCCTACCTCGCCAATAAATTGCAATTGAGCTGCATCATGCTTTCGCACCAAGCTGTTTTTAATACTACATATCGGCTACAGTTGCTGGATGAGTTGCTCGCATACTTGGAAAACAACCGAAATTTACTGGGAATACCAGCCATCGCCATCTATTACCATCAATTCAAGGCCATGACCCAGCCAGATTTAATAGAACATTACCACCTGCTCAAAAAAGAGATTTTTGAAAACGGAAGACTTTTCCCAAATGAAGAAATAAGGGTTATTTATTTATTGACAATCAACTATTGTATTGGTCGTATTAACGCAGGAATATCCACTTTTTTCAGGGAGACTTTTGACCTATATAATGAAGGACTTGACAAAAGCATTTTTATTGAAAACGGCGTGCTTTCACGTTTTACCTTCCAAAATGCTGTAACTGCTGGCCTAAATCTTAAAGATTTTGAGTGGGTCGAAAAGTTCATAAAAAACTACCGCTCGCTTTTGGCTGAAAAGCACCAAGAAAGTTTCGTACAGTTCAATAAAGCAAGGTTGTTTTTCGAACAAGGCAACTACAACGACGCCATGAAGCTACTCGCACAGTCGGATTATGATGACATTCTGATGGCATTAAACGCAAGGGCCATGCTTCTGAAAATGTACTACGAACTTAACGAGATGGATGCACTAGATTCCTTGATTGAGAGCATGAAAAGTTATATCCAACGGAAAAAAGTCATGGGCTATCACCGTGACATCTTCAAGAATCTTATATCATGTACTAAAAAACTCCTCAGAATAATTCCGGGCGACACAATACAAATCGAGAAAGCTAAAAAAGATATCAAAAGCCTAGAGCCGCTGATGGAGCGCAAGTGGCTCTTGGAGCAGTTAGACAAGCTCGGATAGCGCTAGAATTACTGCCAAGTGTTAAAATCGTAAAAGTTGTGAACAATGGCAAACACCGCAACCTCTTCATATTATAGCTGCACTTGAAGCCCGCCTTTTCAATTTCTGAAAACAATATTTTTTAACTCAGGAAAATGATGCATCCATCATTTTGAATGCTTGCTTTTGCCGAAGGCCAAGGTATGGCAGCATCCAGTTTGGTTATCATCACTCTTCCAAAAACTGTTTCATCATGAAAGGCATTCTTTTTTTGCTGGCATTTGCACTTCCAATGGCTTTTGGTTTTACGCCACCATCCCAACCTTTGCAAGACGTTACCTATGATGCCCCTACCAATGTCCAAAAGACGTCCAGTTCTTCCGGCTCGATTTCTTTTGCTTGGGATGCCTCCTTTCAGGCGGTTCAGTACAAGATGTACTATGTAAAGCGAGGTAGCTCTGCAAGCTCTTATTTTTACACCACCAATACCAATTATACCTTTTCAGGATTACCTGCTGGGGAATACTATTTCTATTTTGCTGCCGTTTACGATGGTGGGGTGAGTCCTTGGATTGTAATTGAAGACCAAATAATGTAGTTTTCTCAAAAGATTTTGAACTTACAAACTACGTCTTGGCGGCATGGGATACATTTCCATGCCGCCTTCTTTTTTCGCTTTCCATCGGCAGCATGAAGACCTACCTCCAGCGCAAAAAAAGTCATGGGCTACCACAAGGACAACTACAAGAACATCATCCAGTACACCAAGAAAATGCTCAAAGTGGCGCACTACGACAAAGCGCAAATCCAGAAGCTAAAATCAGAAATCGAATCCACCAACCCCCTCACCGAGCGCAAGTGGCTACTCGCCCAACTCGATAAATTATGAGATAATTTGCGACTTTTGCCACCCTTTCAAGCGGCTGACGGTTGACGGTGAACGGCCGTCAACCGTCAACCGTCAGCCGTCAACCGTCAAACATGAGTCAACGGAACAAACTTCAGAAATTCGCAGAGGTACTCTCCTTCCCCAACGTGTACGAGAACTTCGATGCCACCAACCCCGCCCTCGCTGGCGAGAACGGCGAACCCGTGGAACTGCGGGGCCACTGGGCCGAGCGCCACTACCAAAACGCCAACCCCATCACCCTGGAGCTGGCCTGCGGCAAGGGTGACTACGCCATCGGGCTGGCCCAGCGCTTCCCCGACCGCAACTTCCTCGGCGTGGACATCAAGGGCGCCCGCATCTGGCGTGGGGCCAAGACGGCGCTTGAACTGGGGCTGCCCAACGTGGCCTTCCTGCGCACCCGCATCGAGCAGATTGCCCTCTTCTTCGAGCCGGGCGAGGTGGACGAAATCTGGATTACCTTCCCCGACCCCTTCCTCCGCAACTCGAAGTCGAACCGGCGGCTCACCTCGCCCGTGTTCTTGCGGGAGTTCCGAAAAATACTGAAACCCGGCGGCTTCGTCCACCTAAAAACAGACGACCCGACGCTCTTCGACTTCACCCTCGAAGTGCTGGCCGAAGAAAAGGACGTACACATCGAGTACCAAGACCACGACATCTACGCCTCGCCGCTGCCCATGCCGGAGCTGGAAATCAAGACTTTCTACGAAAAGCAGCACTTGGCCATCGGGCGTACCATCAAATACGTACGTTTCACGCTCGGCGGCTGATTTTGAACTTTTGTTGCACAAACAAAGTTGAATCCCTACTTTTGCACCGCTTTTAGCAATTGTAATCCTTTGAAGTAAAATTCTCAAAGCCGATTTTCAGGTCCCATAGCTCAGTTGGTCAGAGCACGTGACTCATAATCATGGGGTCCTAGGTTCAAGCCCTAGTGGGACCACCCAAAGCAAAAGCCCCGGAGGAGCAATCCTTCGGGGCTTTATATTTTTGCAAAAAAATCTGGTACTTCTCACTTCCCACTCGTCAACTCCAGCCGCTCCATCAACCTTGATGACACACGCAGGAAGTCCATCTCCGTGATGATGCCCACTAGTTCGTTGTCCTTGTCGTGAACCACGGGCAGGCAGCCGATTTTGTTCTCCCGCATGATTTTCAAGGCGTCCATGATGGTCGTTTTCGGCGTGACCGTCAGCGGCTCTGCGAGCATGATGTCTTTTACGATGGAATTAGGCGACTTCCCACTGAGCTTATTGTTGTGTGAGTAATGGCGCAGCAGCTGGCGGGAAGTTACAAGGCCATCAAGTCGGCCCTTCGAGTTCTCCACGGGCAGGTAGCGGATTTTGCGCCAGTTCATCAGTTCCGCCACGAAGTCAATCAGGTCGTCCTTCTGCACGGTGATGATGTCGGTGGTCATGAACTCCTCCACCCGCAGGCGGCTGGGAACGTACTCCTCCAGTTCGGTGGCATCCGGGAGTGGCCAAGTGTGCACGGGCATTTCCTTTTCTTGGTTTTTGACGATGCAGGCCGTCACGACGGCAGTGGCCTCGTCGGTGGTGATGGATTCTTTGAGTTTGGTAAATGCCCGGAGCTGCCAGCGGGCACCCGTCATGTGCGCTTCGGCACGGTCGTGGATGATGCCGAGGTACTTGTCAATATCGCTGGAGTCCACGCCTTTTGACTGCAAGCCCTCTTTCGCCAAGGGCAATAACTCCTTGATTACCAATTCGGTAGCTGCATATTTCTTGTCGTTGAACCAGTTGAACTTGGTATCAATACCGAACTGTGCTGCCTTCATGAAATTGTCCCGAACATCCTCCCAAGAAAGTTTCGTGGTCACATCGGCACAGTGCTTCTGCATCCCGACGATGGCCCCCAGCCAGAAGGCCGAGTTGGCCACCTCGTCCACGATGGTAGGCCCTGCGGGCAAGACCCTCGCCTCGATGCGGAGGTGTGGTTGGCCATTGTCGCTGATGCCGTAGCAGGGGCGGTTCCAGCGGTAAACGGTGGAGTTGTGCACTTGCAGCGCCTTGAGCTTTGGTGTTTTTTTCTTCAAAACCTGCTCGATGGAGTTTTCCACTTCGTCGCTGGTCATGAGCACCCGAAAGCGGGCGATGTCCTCCTTGTAGATTTCGAGGATAGAGCCGCGCAACCAGCCGTTGCCAAAGTTCACCCTGGGGCTGCGCTCCCGCAAGTGGTCGTGCGAGGTGCGGGTGTCGAGGCTTTGCTGGAAGAGGGCGATGCGGGTCTCGTGCCAGAGCCGCTTGCCAAACACCATCGGCGAGTTGGCGGCGATGGCGATGGTAGGCCCGGTGAGCATCTGGGCAATGTTGTACAGGCAGACGAAATCCTTCGGCTCCACCTGCAAATGCACTTGGAAGCTCGTGTTGCAGGCCTCCAGCAGCGGCGAGTCGTGCTTCACGTGCAACTCGTCAATGCCGTTCAGGTTCAGCTCAAAATTGCTACCGATGAGGTGGCTTTTCAGCGCCTTCATCAGCGCCATGTAGCGGGGCTTCTCGGTCAGGTTTTCGAGGTCGAGGTCGGTTTTGCGCAGCGTAGGAAGAATGCCAGTGAGGCAAATATTGGCGCCCATCCCCTTCACCACCTTGCGGATGGCGGCGAGGTTCACGAGGTTTTCGTCCTCCATTTGCTTGAAACAGCTGCCCTTGAACTCCATCGGGGTCATGTTCGTTTCCAAGTTGAACTGCGCCAGCTCGGTGTCCAGCCAGGCACAATCCTTCATCGCTTGGATGACTTTCATGTTAATTTTGGCCGGCTTAAAGGTCTTGTTGTCCACGATGCACATTTCCTGCTCTGCACCGATGCGGGTAATGCCGCTCTCGAACCAGTTGTTGTCAATCATGTGCTCCAGCGCCTGAAGGTCGTTCAGGAGGTTGCGCATGAAGGACTGTAGCTCGTCTTTGTCTTTTGCGAGTGATACTTTTGCTTCGCCCATTGAATTGGAATTGTTTGAGATTGCTGGATAGTGGTTACAAATAGTTAGATTGCTTGCCCAATTGGGCTTTGAAATTTTTAGGGTGGATGGCTAGCCAAGGAGCGCCAAACTGTTCAGCCTGCTATCAAATACCATTCCTCCCAGCAAAAGAATCATAATTGTTTTAATTAGTCAAACATGTTCACCAATAAAATTTTTCAACCCACTTCGTTCGTTTAAGAAGCCAAACATTTTGTGATGAAAAGAACAGCCTTACTTTCGCTTATTATATTAGCTTTTTTTTCCTGTAAAAAAGAGACGGAACCGCCTTTGACCCGCATCACGGTCGGAAATCTCAAGTTCGCAGTTGACCCTTCCATCCAGCCGCCGCTCACCTACTACATCCCCATCAACAATGTTAACATGAATGCCTTTGCGCAACTCGATGGTGCCAACATTGACACTGCCGACATCAAAAACATACTGCCGGGCCGCTGCACGCTCACGGCACTTTTCGGTGGCGGCAACCTCGACTTTATTGATGCAGTATCCGTGCGGCTATGCCCACAGACCGACAATGGTGAAAATTGTGGTCGGGAGGCGTTCTACCGTGACCCTACCCCCTTCGATGTGGGCCAAGAACTGGAACTGGTGCCCAGTGCCGTCAACGACATCCGGGACATGGTGCTACAGAAAACCATCAATGTGCAAGTGAAACTTGAGCGCCTGCGCGACGTTCCGCTAGGCTCCTTCGAAGTGGTGCTGGAGATGGAGTTTGATGTTAGGTGACTTGTCCGGCAGGCTATTAAGTCTTTACATGATAAAATCCATGTAGTTCATCTTGTGCACTACCTGAAACGGCACCTCTGGGTAGCTTTTTTCAAAAAAAGTTGGTTTTTTTACCTTTTGTTCCTTCCATTTGAACTCAAAAGCAGACAACTTACCACCCTGCCGCTCCACAAAGTCAAGCTCTTGCTGGTCGTAGGTGCGCCAGAAAAAATAGTCAGCACTCAGCCTCTGATAACTGTTTCGCTTCAAGCGCTCCGAAAGCAGGTAGTTTTCCCAAATTTGACCAATATCCCTCCTGACTGGTAGCAAAGAGAAATCGCCTATCACCGCATTGCGGATGCCATTGTCGTAGAAATACCACTTGGAAGATTTCACGACTTCCTTTCGCAGGTTGGAACTGTACGCTCCCAAACGGAAGAGGACGAAGGTTTTGGAGAGGAGGTCGAGGTATTTTTCCACCGTTTGCCTGTGCAAGGACAACTGGCGGCCAAGTTCGTCTAATGATACTTCCTCACCTATCTGATAGGCCACCAATTGCAACAGTTGCAACAGTTTATTTGCGTTCTTGATTTGCTCAAAGGCGAGTATGTCCTTCAGCAAGTAGGATTGAACGAGGTCTTTCAGGTACTCTTCCTGCTCGCTAATATTCACCATCAAGGCGACCTCTGGGTAGCTGCCGAACACGAGCCTGTTCTCCAGCCTGTTGAAGGTGTCAATGCGGCTCTCGTGCTGGCTAAGTTCGGATTGTGAAAAAGGGAACAGGTCGAAATGGAATTTCCGCCCAGTCAATGGCTCACCTGTTTGGTTTGAAAGGTCGAAAGCCGACGAACCCGTAGCTATGATGTTCAAGCCTGGCAGTTCGTCCACCATCAGCTTCAATACCCTGCCAACCTCAGGGATGACCTGTGCCTCGTCCAAGAGCAACAACTGGTACTCGCCGAACAATTGTCGGAAATGCTCCACGCTTCTGGGTGCCAAAAGCTCCTGTGTTTGCAGGTTTTCGCCATTCATCAAGATGGATTTCCCTTGAAACCTCGCTTGGATGGATTTGATAAGGTAGGTCTTTCCCACCCGCCGAGGGCCAGTGAGTATAATGGCCTTCCCTTGGCCCAATTTGGCCTCAATCGTGGGCTGTATTTGTCGGTTAATTTGTTTAATCACGTTAATTTTGATAATTGAATCACGAAATTAACGCAAAATTTTATAGCTACCTGTATTTTTTTACGTAAAATTCTTTACTCAACTGCTGGAATTAACGTGCCCCCTTCCCCAACCCCACCAAGTTCGCAAACAACCGATAAGCCCCCGGTACGCCGGATGGCAATTCCCGGAAGAACGATAGGCCGGTGTAAACATACCAGCCGTCGCCGTACTTGGCCACCAGCAGGCTGCCGTCACGGGCAGGCTCGCCGGGGTCGTTGCAGCTGAGGATGGGCGTGTACTCCGGGCCCCATTCGCTGGGGAAGTAGAGGCCCCGCTCCTGCACCCAGCCTTCGAAGTCCTTGGCAGTGATTTTGTTCGGGCTGTTCAGCACGGGGTGGTCGGGGGCTAGCAGGCGCATCTCGGCCTCCTCCACGGTGGTGCGGTCACGGCTGATTTTCAGCTTGTAGGGCGTGATTTCGGCATCAGGAACGAGCGTACCGTTCGTGTTGTACTGCACCACTACCGTGCCGCCCTGCTTGGCGTAGTCGAAGAGCTTCGGCTGGTGGAATTTCAGGCGCTCCACCGTGTTGTAGGCCCGGATGCCGATGACCACGGCGTCGTATTTCTTCAAATTTTCGAGGGTAATGTCTTGGTCGGCGAGCAGGTCAACTTGATAGCCCGCTTGGCGGAGGCCGTCGGGCACCTTGTCGCCAGCGCCCATGATGTAGGCAATCTTGTCGCCGGCCCGCTTGAGGTCGGTGCGGGCCACTTTCAGTTCGGCATTGCGCAGCACCGTCTGGGCGGGTATGTGGTCGTACTCGATGCTGGTCAGCGACTGCGTGTAGCTGCGCCCGCCCACTGTCGCCTTCGGCGTTATTGTCCCTTCGGTAAAACTGGTGGAGGGGTAAACTTGGAAGCCCAGCGTCTTTTCCTCGCCCTTTAGTTTCAGGTCAAAATTGGCGCTCGCAGGCTCGGCCCGCCAGCCCTTGGGCAGGTCGAGGAAGAGGCTACCGGACACGTTGGCGGCACCGGATTTCACCACCACGGCCACGTTGCGGGGCTTTGCATCAGCGAACAACAGCGCCTCCTCGGCGAAGTTGACGAAGACGGGCGGCACCACCTCGAACGGGCGATAGACCTCGCCCTTCACGTCGTCGTCCTTTTTGTAGGCGACTTCCCGCTCTAGCGTAAATGGCTGGTTTTCAATCAAAAACACGAACTCCACCTTGAACTGCTTGGGCGTTTCGGGCAAGCCCCGCAGCAGTTGGTCGGGCACGTTGAACATGCCGAGCGACCAGTTGTCGTTGAGCCAGTAGGCGTTGGTTTGTGCCAAATTTTGCGGCAGCACCAGTTTCTTTTTGAAGGAAAAACCCTTGTTGTTGGCCAGCGGGGCGTTCAGCACAGAGTCGAGGCCGAGCGGCTGGTAGCGGACAGATTGCAGCACGCAGTTCACGCCGCTGCGGTTGATGGCCTCGATGGTCAGGTTGACCTCCTGCCCCGGCGTTGCGGATGGCTCGGCGGCCACCGCCTCGTAGTACAGGCCGAGGCAATTGGCGATGATTCGCTTCACCTCAGCGAGCTTTGCCTGCTTCCAATAGCCGTCGGGCAGTGCCTCGATTTTTTTCAAAACCTCCATCAACTGCGGTACGCTGGCGCCGGGGTTGTTGAAATCGTATTTGTCAAGGGCTTTTTTCACCAAATCGCCGATAGGCGCACCGCCCGCCACCCGGCTCCATGTGGTGTTGATGCCTTGGAAAAGGTCTTTTTGGTCGGAGGGCATGTCGCCTTTCACGAGTTCGAGGTATTCGAGGCTCTCGCCACGGTTGCCCACCGAGCCGAAGCCCTGCGACTTGTGCATGGAGCGGCTCTCGGCGCTGATTTCGCCGATGGATTTGCCCCGCAGGGGCAAGTAAGTACCTGCGTCCACAGCCACCATCTTGGACTTGTCGGCGGCGTCGAACTTCTCTTGGCTGCCGTAGAACCACCACGAGGTGTTGAAGAACTCCCGGCGTGGCTGCCAGACGGGCACGTATTTCAGTTGCTCGGGGTAGGCTTTGGGGTCGGCGGCGAGGTCGAACGCCTCCACGGCGAGCATGGCCGAGGCCGTGTGGTGGCCGTGCGTCTTGCCCGCCGACTCGTGGTGGAAACGGTTGACGATGACGTCGGGCTGCCATTTGCGGACGGCCCAGACCAAGTCGGCCAGCACTTCGTCCTTGTTCCAGATTTTGAGGGTTTCGTCGGGGTGCTTGGAGAAGCCGAAGTCGTTTGCTCGGCTGAAAAATTGGGTGCCGCCATCGGTGCGGCGGGCGGCGAGCAGCTCTTGGGTGCGGATGACGCCGAGCAGCTCCTCGATTTGGGTGCCGATGAGGTTCTGGCCGCCGTCGCCGCGGGTGAGCGAGATATAGGCAGTGTTCATGTGCTGGTCGTTGGAGAGCCAGGTGATGAGGCGGGTGTTCTCGTCGTCGGGGTGGGCGGCCACGTAGAGCGCCGAGCCGAGCACGTTCAGCTTTTCGAGGGCTTGGTAGATTTCGGCGGAGTTGAGGCGCTCGGGGCGCTGGGCGAAGAGGGTTGTCGTTGCGAAGCAAACGAAGAACAACAGGATTTGGCTGAATTTCATTTTTCAGTGGTGATTGCCTGCCTGTTCGGCAGACAGGGTGACGAAAGCTGCGAAGATAGTGGAACTGGCAGTTGTACGGATGACGAAAAACACAACAGCTTCACGAGTCAGTGTTGTTTTTTGACGCTGTCAAAGAAAAAACAGTCTAAATCGCAAAGGCTGTATCAGGTAGGGCTGACAAATTAGGTGTTTTCAAAAATGCACGACAAAGTTGTATTGCCCCATATTTGGCATTGCAAATACTGTCACTCAAAATTTTTTCATAATTATATTAGGTTGGTTCAAAAACTGGCTTTTTCTTTACGGCACGATTTAAAGCGTGTTTTTCACACTTCTATGGTGGCTATTGATCCCCATGACATTGATATCTAAGCATAGTTAGCTTTTCCATCGCCTATTTTCAAAACTGTTCTTGAAGCCCATTTACTTATCCGCAACACGATAGGCTTGCATTTATTTCACTAAATTTTTTGATAAACCACTTGTACTATGACCAGATTTACAACCTTTTGCTTGGCCTTGTTTGGCATCTTCCTTTCGCTGGATGCCGTGGGCCAAATGAACATCAAGGGGGTTGTGTCTGACGAGAGTTCGCAGCCCCTGATAGGGGCTACGGTGCTCGTCAAAAACACGACCCGAGGTACCGTCACGGATGTGGACGGTAGTTATGAGGTCGCTGCGAACAGCGGCGATGTTATTGTGTTTTCGTTCACGGGCTTTACTTCCCAAGAAGTAACAGTTGGTACCAGCTCGGTCATCAACATTACAATGCAGGAAGGAGCCGACTTGAGCGAGGTCGTCGTTGTTGCCTACGGCGCACAGAAAAAGGTCACCGTGACGGGTGCAGTAGCTTCCTTGAAAGGCAAGGAGGTGGTGCGCTCCCCAGCGGTGGACATGACCAACTCCTTGGCGGGGCGCTTGCCGGGCCTTGTGGTCATCCAGACCAGCGGCGAGCCGGGCCAAGACGGTGCCAGGGTCTCCATCCGGGGCACCAACACCTTGGGCAACAGCAGCCCGCTCATCGTCATTGACGGTATCCCTGACAGGGACGGCGGCTTTGGCCGCTTGAACCCACAGGACATCGAGTCCATCTCGGTGCTGAAGGATGCCTCGGCGGCCATCTACGGCTCCCGTGCGGCCAACGGTGCCATCATCGTGACGACCAAGCGGGGCAAGTCGGGCAAGCCCGTAATTGGCTACAGCTTCAACCAAGGCTTTGCCCAGCCTACACGGGTGCCCAAAATGGCGAACGCCGTGGAGTATGCCAATATCAGGAATGAGTTGGCGCTCTATTCGTTGCCACAAGAAGAATGGGCACCAGGATGGCAGGCGCTGAACTCGGCAGGGTCTTACGTATCGCCAAGCAGTGGCGCTACCGTGAACGGTGTGTTCACACCAGAAGCAATCAGCAAATACGCTGACGGCTCCGACCCTTGGGGGCACCCGGACACCGATTGGTTCGGCGATGTGTTCCGCACATGGGCACCACAAAAACGCCACAACCTCGAAATGACCGGTGGCTCTGAGAACCTGACCTATTTCACTTCTTTGGGTTATGTTTTCCAAGATGCTATTTACAAGAACTCTGCTACCAACTATAAGCAGTACAATTTCCGCACGAACCTTGATGCGAAAGTCAACGACTACATCAGGGCAAATGTCGGTGCCATGATTCGGAGGGAAGACCGCAACTACCCTACCGAGAGCGCAGGTTCTATATTCAGGATGCTGATGCGTGGCCGCCCTACCGACCCGGCAGTATGGCCCAACGGCAAGCCTGGCCCAGACATCGAGAACGGCCAAAACCCATATGTCATCACGACCAATGCAACGGGTTATGTTGACAACCCCGTGGATTTTGTGCAGTTAAACGGTGGCGTTGATATCACCAACCCTTGGATAAAGGGCTTGAAACTCAACCTTTCAGGTGCCGTGGACAAGACTTCAGGAACTACGAAGATTTGGCAAACACCGTGGGAGCTGTATTACTGGGACAAACAAACTTACGAGGCAGATGGCGTGACACCGCTATTAGACCCTGCCGTGCGCTCCAACTTCACGGACCCAAGGCTTCGGGAGGTTTATGGCAACGTCCTTAACACCAACCTGACAGCTATCCTTAGCTATGACTTCAAGTTGGGTGCTGACAATAACTTTAGCCTTATGACTGGCGTGACGAAAGAGGAGTTCACAGGCTCCAATTTCTCTGCTTTCCGCCGCAACTTTATCTCCCCTGCGATTGACCAGATTTTCGCTGGCGGTACTGTGGGACAAGAGACAGGTGGTGGTGCTTATGAGCGTGCCCGCTTGGGCTATTATGGCCGTGTGCAGTACAACTACAAAGAAAAATACCTCGCCGAGTTCATCTGGCGCCGGGATGGTTCCTATATTTTCCCAGAGAGCCAGCGCTACGGCTTCTTCCCGGGTCTTTTGCTGGGCTGGAACATCAC
>JALOMF010000058.1 GCA_025455635.1 Saprospiraceae bacterium
CTACTCAACAGCTTCGGTAGCTTCGTTTGGCAAAGCACCACTTTTTTTCATAAAAATTTGTGGTCAATTATGGATACTCCCCCTTGCCGACCCTCTTATGCCTCGAACAAACGTTCACCAGCTTTTTTGACCCACATCTGTCTGAAAATTCAGTTCAAAAAATCCTTTCCCCTGAAAGCAATCCCAAGAACCAACCCCAACTAATCTTTTTTACCCGATTCCTGACCCATCCATTCTGAATTAGCAGTCCGATATTTGGCAGCTTGGAGGCAGTTCTACAGTTGCTAAGTCGTCGCAGCGTTCAACAGGTCGGACGCTCCATCGGCTGCTAGCTGCTTGGCCACCAACTACTTACGGCACTTCCACTTTGTTCAAAATCCGGTTGATGATTTCTTCCTGCGTCACGTTCTCCGCCTCCGCCTCATAAGTTAGGCCGATGCGGTGGCGCATCACATCGTGGCAAATATTTCTGACATCCTCCGGTATCACGTAGCCCCTCCGTTTCAAGAAGGCAACAGCTTTGGCAGCCAGCGCCAAGTTGATGCTTGCACGGGGCGAGCCGCCGTAGTTGATGAGCGGCGCCAAGTTGGACAAGCCGTAATCCTTCGGGTTGCGGGTCGCAAAAACGATGTCAATGATGTAGCGCTCTATTTTTTCGTCCATGTAAATCTTCTGCACCGACTTCCGTGCCCGCAGGATGTCGGCGGGCTGCACGATGGGCTTGATTTCGCCAAAGCCATCGTCGCTCAGGTTGCGCCGCATGATGATGCGCTCTTCCTCCTTCTCCGGGTAGCCCACTTTCACCTTTAGCATAAAACGGTCGGTCTGCGCCTCCGGCAAGGGGTAAGTGCCTTCCTGCTCGATGGGGTTTTGGGTGGCCAGCACGAGGAAGGGGTCTTCCAGCTTGAAAGTCTCTCCTCCGATGGTCACTTGCCGCTCCTGCATGGCTTCGAGCAGGGCCGACTGCACCTTGGCTGGGGCACGGTTGATTTCGTCGGCGAGGATGAAATTGGCGAAGACAGGCCCCTTGTGCACGGCGAACTTGGTCGTGCCAGGGTTGTAAACCATTGTACCGATGATGTCGGCTGGCAGCAGGTCAGGCGTAAACTGGATGCGGTGGAACTTGGCATTGATAGCCGTAGAAAGCGTTTTGATGGCCAAGGTTTTTGCCAAGCCCGGCAAGCCCTCCAGCAGGATGTGCCCTTTGGTCAGCAGCCCAATCATCAGGCGCTCGACCATGTTTTTTTGACCAACGATAACCTTTGCGGTTTCCGTGTTGAGCACCTCCACAAAGGCGCTGTCATGGTGGATTTGTTGGTTAAGTGCTTCTATATCAAGCGATTGCATTACAGCGGCATTTTTTGTTCAAAAATAGTTTATTGTAAAAACAATGGAATCAGTCAATGATATCCCAGCCTGTGTAGGCTTGCAGCACTTTCGGGATACGGATACCCTCCGGCGTTTGGTTGTTTTCGAGGAGTGCGGCTACGATGCGGGCCAGGGCGAGGGCACTGCCGTTCAGGGTATGTGCCAACCTGGTTTTATTCCCATCTTTGAAGCGCACCTTGAGACGGTTGCTCTGGTAAGTCTCGAAATTGGAGACAGAACTCACCTCCAGCCAGCGCTCTTGTGCCGCCGACCACACCTCAAAATCGAAGGTGAGGGCCGAGGTGAACCCCATGTCGCCGCCACACAGCCGGAGGATGCGGTAGGGCAGTTCCAGCTTGTCCATCAGCCCCGACACGTGAGCAATCATCCCCTCCAACTGCTCGTAGGAGCTATCAGGGTGGGCTATCTGCACGATTTCTACCTTGTCGAACTGGTGGACCCGGTTTAGCCCCCGCACGTGGGCGCCGTAGCTGCCAGCTTCCCGCCGGAAGCACTGGGTATAACCCGTCATTTTGATGGGGAAGTCCTTTTCGTCCACAATCACGTCCCGGTAAATATTGGTGACGGGGACTTCGGCAGTGGGGATGAGGTAGAGGTCGTCCCTCTCCACATAGTACATCTGGCCTTCCTTGTCCGGTAGTTGGCCAGTGGCCCTAGCCGATTCCTTGTTGACCATTAGCGGCGGCGCAATTTCTTCATAGCCAGCACGGCTAGCTTCATCCAGGAAGAAATTGATGAGGGAACGCTCCAATCGGGCACCTTTGCCCCGGAATACCGGAAAGCCTGCCCCGGTGAGCTTCACGCCGAGGTCGAGGTCGAAAATATTGTATTTTTTTGCCAATTCCCAGTGTGGTTGGGCACCGGGGGCCAGTACAGGCAGTGGTTTGTCCCAAGCTTTGTACACCTCATTGTCTTCGGCGCTTTTGCCGGCAGGCACCGAGTGGTGCGGGATGTTGGGCACCGACAGTAGCAATTCTTCCAGGCGCTCGGATGCAACCTTCATGGCGTTTTCAAGGTCTTTGGCTTGTTCCTTCAGGTTGGCCACGGTGGCCTTGATGGCTTCGGCTTCGCTGGCTTTACCAGCCTTGAGCAAGCCCCCGATTTCACCCGCCAAGCGCTTGGATTCGGCAAGGTTGTTGTCCAATTCCACTTGTGCATTCCTGCGTGCCTCGTCTTCTGCCAGGATGCGGTCAATCACCAAAAGCGCCTCGTCCGAGTAGTTCCGTTTTTTGAGGCCCTGAATGGTACGCTCCTTGTTTGATTTCAATAAGCCAAGTTCAAGCATTGCCTATGTTATGAATTTGCCAATAATGATGAGGGAAAGTTCGTTGAAGTGCAGCATGTAAACTATATGTATGGCAGGCTTGTTCTAAAACCAGATAACATTCCCGTACACGATGATACTTCCCGACAAAACGGCTTTTTTCAAAGCTGTTTTCCATTCTCCCAAATCAAAATTTGATTTGTTTTTAACCGTAATCATCTAAAAACCAGTAGTTAATAGATAAAAATTTACTTTTGGAAAAACTTTTTGGCAAAGGTAGTATTTGGAATCTGAAACTTGTATGTATTTTTGCCGCACAACCTTAATCACGCCACCTGTTTGGGCAGCCGGCCACGCACAATACTTCTGAGCCGCAACTCCTTTGTTTTTTTCCAAAATTTTTCGGACGAACCAAAACAGTGATGAGACTGATACGTGTTGACGTAGTTTGTAACCACCAACGGATTTTCCCGTATTTTACGGTTATTGCGCTATGCAGATTTTACCCCGGAAAGGCAAATCCCTTAATTCTTTAAGGGAACCTTCGCACAGCAGTTTTGGTGCATCAATTTCAAAAAATTAGGGCTGATTTTCAGTCTTCTTATCATTCAAACCTTTCATTTTTTCAAAATACATTGACGAAAGCAAGCACTTTAAAGCCTTTTTCTTCAATGTGAAGTAGCCTAAGAGAGTAGCAAGACCATAGTAATCTTCTTGTTGGAAGCACTGCATTCAGGGTTTTGTCCTTCCTGTTAAAATTTTTTTTAAATTATGTACGACATTTTGCAATTGAACGACATGCTCGTTCCTGAACTTCGGGAAGTCGCCGAGCGGCTTGAAATTAGCGGGTTCCGTCGTTTGGCCAAGCAAGAACTCATCCACAAAATACTTGACCAACAGGCCATCGGTGCCAAGGCCACCAAGCCTGCCCCTCCCGCACCCGCACCCACCCCCGAGCCACCTCAAGATGAGCAGCGCCCACCTGTGCGCAGAACATCGCCCACCTACACCAGCCAAATCCGCACCACCGACGACTATGCCCCCGACAGAATGCGCAGGGACAACGGCCCAAGGGGCATCAGTGACCCAAGGGACGGCGGACGTGACCGTGATTTTAGGGATAGGGGCGACAGGGACCTGCGTGAGCGCGACCCACGCGACCGCGACATCCGACCCGACAGGCCCGTCCGCGATAGCCGTGACCGTGACATCCGACCCGACAGGCCCATCCGTGACAGCCGAGGCGCCGATTACAGCGGTAGGGCCGACAGGATCATGGCTCCGCCACCTCCCTCGCAAAAGCCACCAGCTAGGATAGACCCAGTTGATGACGAAGATTATGATGTATCGGAGATTGACGAGGACTTGGAAATGCCGATCGTGCGCCCAGCAGTAGCTGGCGGCGGCGGTGGCGGCGTTGACACAGACATCATCGTTGACGCCCCTTTCATGCCGGATGATGAGCCAGTTTACGATGTGCGCTCCAGCGGCGAACGCTTCGACATCGAACTCGACGGAATCATCGAAGGGGAAGGCATCCTCGAAATGATGCCCGACGGCTACGGCTTCCTTCGCAGCGCCGACTACAACTACTTGACTTCCCCCGATGATATATATGTGTCGCCTTCGCAAATCAAGCTTTTCGGCTTGCGCACAGGTGACACGGTGAAAGGCGCCATCAGGCCACCGAAAGAAGGTGAAAAATACTTCGCACTGCTCCGGGTGTCGAAAATCAATGGCCTTGACCCGAAAGACATCCGTGACCGGGTGCCCTTCGACTACCTGACGCCGCTTTTCCCGCAAGAAAAATACAACCTCAGCTCTTCGCCCACCGGGCGGGACTACAGCACCCGCACCGTGGACATGTTCACCCCGATAGGCAAGGGGCAGCGTGGCCTCATCGTTGCGCAGCCAAAAACGGGTAAAACCTTCCTGCTGAAGGACATCGCCAACGCCATCGCAAAAAACCACCCAGAAAGCTACAT
The DNA here is from genome assembly GCA_025455635.1 of Saprospiraceae bacterium. Lineage (GTDB taxonomy): Bacteria > Bacteroidota > Bacteroidia > Chitinophagales > Saprospiraceae > UBA6168. The sequence goes on from JALOMF010000058.1 coordinate 4,639, forward strand.
CATCGTGCTGCTGGTGGACGAGCGCCCAGAGGAGGTGACCGACTTCAAACGCAGCGTAAATGCCGAGGTAGTGGCTTCTACCTTCGATGAGCCTGCCGAAAACCACGTGCGAGTAGCAGGCATCGTGCTAGAAAAGGCGAAAAGGCTCGTGGAGTGCGGCCACGACGTGGTCATCCTGCTCGACTCCATCACCCGCCTCGCCCGTGCCTACAACACCGTGGCGCCTGCAAGTGGCAAAGTGCTTTCTGGTGGTGTGGAGGCCAACGCCCTGCACAAGCCCAAGAAATTCTTCGGTGCCGCCAGGAACATAGAAGGTGGCGGCTCCATGACCATCCTCGCAACTGCCTTGATTGACACCGGCTCTAAAATGGACGGCGTTATCTTTGAAGAGTTCAAGGGTACGGGCAACATGGAACTTCAGCTCGACCGCAACCTCGCCAACAGGCGCTTGTGGCCAGCTGTGGACCTCACCAAGTCGAGCACCCGCCGCGACGACCTGCTCTTCGACCGGGACACCCTCCAGCGCTTGTTCATCTTGCGCAAGCACCTCTCCGACATGAAGCCGGAAGAAGCAATGGAGTTCCTCTTGAAGCACATGCAAAATACCCGCAGCAACGACGAGTTCCTCGCTTCGATGAACGGGTAGTTTTGAGCTGGCAGCTCGGCAGGTCTTGTCCCGACCACTCGGGATGGCAGTTCGGCAGCCAGGTACTAGCATCGGTGCACCTTTTGTCGAATTGATAAAACACAGAGAGCGGTTTTTGGCCAATGTGCCGAAAACCGCTTTTTCTTTTGGTAAGCTCATGCTGTAAAGCGAGTTTTGCGCAGCAACATCTTTTATGAAAATGAATATGCAAGAAAAACTAGCAAGCCTGCGCAAAGCCATGCAGGAACAGGGCATCGCTGCCTACATCGTACCCTCCGCCGACCCTCATCAGGGCGAGTATGTGGCCGACCACTGGAAGTCGAGGGCCTGGCTCTCCGGCTTCACTGGCTCGGCTGGCACGGTGGTCGTTACCCATGACCATGCCGGACTTTGGACGGACAGCCGCTATTTCATACAAGCCGAGACCCAACTGAAGGACACAGGGTTTACCCTGCACAAGCTGGGCGTACCACACACCGCCGAGCACTTGGACTGGATGAGCCAAAACTTGGCGGCTGGCGCAAAGGTGGGCTTGGATGGCCGCTTGTTTTCGGTGGGGCAGGTACGGCGCATGGCCAAGCATTTCAAGGATAAAAAAATGGAGCTGGCAACCAGTGTGGACTTGGTGGATGGGGTCTGGGCGGATAGGCCGCCGCTGCCCACAGCGCCGGTTTTTGAGCATGAGCTTGGTTTTGCTGGCGCAACGAGGCCCGAAAAGCTGGCAAGCGTCCGGGAGAAAATGGGCGGTGCCGACTACTACCTCGTGTCCACCCTCGACGACATCGCTTGGCTCTGCAACCTGCGGGGGCGGGATGTGGAGTGCAACCCCGTTTTTTACGCTTACGCTATCGTGGGCAAGGAGGTGGCTTGGCTGTTTGCCGAAGGCGAAAAAATACCTGCCCCGCTCAAAGAACGCCTGAACCAAGACGGCATTCTCGTGCTGCCATACGCTTCGCTGGAAGGTTTTTTGAAAAAAATCGAAGCGCCGCAGTCCGTGCTGCTCGACATGGGCACCACCAACAACCAAGTCTTCAACACCGTGGCGACTGCCTGTGTGCGGGAGGGCGAAAACCTCGTTGCGGAGCTGAAGGCCATCAAAAATGCCACGGAAATCGGGCACTACCGCCAGGCCATGGCCCGTGACGGGGCTGCGCTGGTGCGCATCTTCCGTTGGCTGGAGCAGGAGCTAGCCCAGCGGCCCGTGCCCGAAGCCGAAGTTGCCGAGCGCCTCACGGCCTTCCGCAGCGAGCTTGACCACTATTTTGGGGATAGCTTCGATGCCATCGTGGGCTACAACGCCAACGGGGCCATCATCCACTACCGCCCGGAGTATGGCACTTGCGCCAATATCGAAAACCGGGGCATCCTCCTGCTCGACTCCGGCGGCCAATACCTCGATGGCACGACCGACATCACCCGCACGGTGGCGCTCTCCGAGCCTACCGAGCAGCAGAAAACCGATTTCACCTTGGTGCTGAAGGGCATGATGGCGCTTTCGATGGCCCGGTTCCCGAAGGGTACGAACGGGGTGCAGCTCGACACGCTGGCCCGCTCGGTCATCTGGCAGCACCACCTGAACTTTGGCCACGGGGTCGGCCACGGGGTCGGTTTTTTCCTCAATGTGCATGAAGGGCCGCACGGTTTTTCGCCTGTGGCCAGCTCGCCACGAGCCGCCAAGGCAGTGGAGCCGGGCACGGTCACGTCGAACGAACCGGGCATCTACCGGCCCGGCCAGCACGGCATCCGCACCGAGAACCTGCTGCTCTGCGTGGAGGATGTTGAGAATGATTTTGGGAAATTCTACAAGTTCGAGACGCTGACGCTCTTTCCGATTGACTTGAGCTTGGTGGAAAAAAGCTTGATGACCGAGGCAGAGCGGCTGTGGCTGAACGGGTACCACGAACTTTGCTTTGAGCGGATTTCACCGTTTTTGGATGGGGAGGAGCGGGCTTGGCTGCGGGGGAAGTGTGGGAAACTTTAGCTGTGTTTCCCGTAGGTCGCATGGCCTACGGGAAGAATCCGTTCTCACAGCCCCTCCACTATCGTGAACCCCGTCCTCCGGTTCAACTGGTGCTCCTCCTCGGTACACCTAGCGCATACGCAGGTCGCCTTCGGCAATGATTCGCCGAAGCCCTTGGCCGATAGCCGCTCCACGGAAATGCCTTTTGACACCAAGTAATCCACTGCCGATTGTGCCCGTCGCTGGCTGAGTTCGGCGTTGTAGCCGTCATTGCCCCGGCAGTCGGTGTGGGAACTGAGTTGTATGCGGATGCTGGGGTTCAGCTCCAAGTTGCGGGCGAGGGCGTTGAGTGTCGGCATGGCATCGGTGCGGATGTCCCATTTGTCGAAATCGTAGTAGATGTCCTCCAGCACGATTTCCTTGTTGAGGAAGATTTTGTCCAGCACGATTTCCACTTCAAAGGTCTGGACAGGGTTCGCCGGGTCTTTGCCGATGCCTTTGGTGGAGAAAAATGCTTCTCCAGTCAGGTAGTTATTTTTGGTCGCAATGAACTGATAATCCGTGTTTTCTGCCAAGTCCATGCTAAAAAAGCCGTCCTCGGCCACCGTGAATTTCTTTTTTTCCTTGCCAAATTTCACCTCCACCACGGCGCCGTTCAGGGGCTTGCGGCCCAAGAGCTTGGTATCGGGGTTGTCGGCTTCCGCAAAGATTTTTTCCAGCACATAGCCCTCTAGTTTCAGCTTGTAGTCCACCACCACCGGCTTTACGGGTTCTGGCGGCGGAATGCGGCGCTCGAAGCGGTAGAGGTCGTCGTTGCCGCCGCCAGATTCCACGGGGCGGTTGGAGGTGAAATAGCCGACCTGTAGCACATCTTGCCCCTTTTTTGCCTGATAATCAATCACATAGCCGAAATCGTCGGAGCCGGAATTGAGCGGTGGGCGCAGGTTTTGCACCGACGACCAAGCGCCCGCAGCATTTTTGTAGGTTTTGAAAATGTCAAGTCCGCCCATGCCGGGGTGGTAGTCGGAGGCGAAGTAGAGCGTGTCGCCGTCGAGCCACGGGAATTTCTCGTTGCCGAGGGTATTGATGCTGCGGCCCAGCAGTTTGGGTTCTGCCCAGGCTTCGGCGGTGCGCTCGCTCGTCCAGAGGTCGTAGCCGCCCCAGCCGTCTTTCGAGTTGCAGGAGAAATAGAGCGTTTTGCCATCGGCGCTGAGGGCCGGGTGGCCATAGTTGACGCCCTTTTGCTGAAAGGGTAGGGCGGTGGGTGCCGACCACGCCGAGCCGTCGAATTTACTGCTCATGATTTGGCAGAAATTGTCCTCTTTTTTTTCACCAAAACAGCGGGTGAAAAACAGCTCCGAGCGGTCTTTGTTGAAAACGGCAGTACCTTCGTTCGATTCCGTATTCAGTTGATTGTCAAATGGTTGCACATCGCTGGTTGACAAGTCGGCGGTGAAAAGGTCGGCAAATTCGTTGCCTGTCCAGTTGTATTTGTCGTCGCCCTTGGCAGCTTGGCGGTCGGAGGTGAACACGATTTTGCCATCCTTTAAAATGGCCGGTGCATAGTCGGCGCCAGGGCTGTTGAAAGGGAGTGGGGTAGCGGAGTAGGCTTTCGATTTTTCCTGTTTCCAGGTCTTGGCGGTCTGGCAGGCGCTGATTTCCCGCTTGTACTCGTAGGGGCTGCCGATTTCGATGCCCAGCTCCTTGAATTGTTTGATGGCCTCGTCGTACTGTTCCAATTGCTTGAGCGTGAAGGCGTACTGGCGCAGGGCGTCGGGGCCGTAGCCGTCGTCGTAGGCTTTTTTGAACCAATCGGATGCGCTGGCGGGCTTGCCGAGTTCGAGGTAGCTTTCGGCGAGCAGGTAGGCGAGTTTGCCTTTTTCTGCACGGGTTTTCGCCTTGGGGTGCTCTTTTTTGAGGAGGTCAACGGCCACGGCGTATTGCTTGCGGTCGTGTGCAAAGGAGCCGTCCTTCACCTTTTGGGTGTAGTTGCAGGCGGCGATGGCCAGTATTGCGAAGCAGAAAAGGGCGTATAGTTTCTTCATTAGAAGTTAGCTTTTTTGAGAAAACGCTGGTTTCGGGGCTTTGTTGCCGAGAAGTGCGCAGTGGGGGCAGCGATTTGTCACAGGCTAGCGCAAATTTTGCACGAAAACCCGTTAAACCCAATGAACTGGGATGGATTTCACCGAAAAACCTGTTTATTTGTGCTGGTTTTCAAACTACACGACGTCAAATAAAAACTTCTATTACTATGAGAAATTCACTCCTTGTCACTTCCGACTTGAATGCAGTTGTTTTAGTGGACACCCTTCAAGGCGACCAGCGCCTGGTCATCAGCAAGCGGGGCGTGCTGCTCTCCGTGCTCGGCACCGAAATCTGCGCCAGCGAGGTGCCTACCACCCTGGAGGCTTTCACCAACACCGCCATCGGCACCAAGAAGGCGTTTTTTGAGTTCGATGCTTCTGCGGATGCCACCAAGAACCAGCTCTGCATCAGTTACAACGATGAGAACAATACGGTGTTTATAATTGGGATAACGGATATAGGTGTTGGCTTTGCTGGGCCAATGGAGTTGCCACAAGCAAAGGTAAAAACGTTTGCAGTGAGGCTAAAAAATTCTGTTGGAACGGGGTTAGTTTCTCCCAATGTTGTTTTAGTACGTTTGGAAACCTCTGGTGCTAAGAGATTTATAAGGTTTTATCATCTTCCCGCTGCTACTAATGTTTGAGATTGTTTAATTTTGATTCAACCCAAATAATCAACTCATCCACGCCCAATAAATTTTCAGCATTAGGCTGCTGTTTTATTTCAGCCAGGTATTGCCTTAGATTGCGATAAGCGGGCTTCAATTCGTTGAGAGGAGCATTAAATATTTGCTTTAGATAAACATTAAGCACTGCTTCCTCGAATGATGCGTTTTCCTTTTCGTTCAGTTTGTAAAAACGATTGGAGGAGCGCATCTCCAAATCTACTTGCTCGAACTCATCAAGCTCTTGCAAGGAGATTATTTTGTAAAGCCGGATAATGCGCTGGATATCCAACCTTCCACTGTTTTTCATGGTTTTAATAATATTGTCAACCCACTTGACGCAATTCTGATAATCGCCCACAAGGAAATAAACAGTAGCTACGTTTCCAACAAGCGCTATATTCTTTTTTAGGCCAAATTTATTCATGCCTTCAATGATTTCTGGCAGCAATTTGCTTGCATCTATGAATTCATTTCGGTTCAAATGATACAATAACTTTGAGAGTGACAAGTATTGGAAGATTACTTTTTGATTGTGCAAGCTGACACTTGATTTTTCAGTTTTTAAGCGTTCAAACCATTCTTGAGCGACATGGAAATAACCGTCAATTTTATAGCAAGTATTGACAAGGTTGGAAACGTTGATAATGTAGCGATGGAATTCTTCTTCTTTTAGCGATGGAAATTTATCCCACCAATTTACGGCTTTTAATGAGTATTGGTACACTTTTTCCAAATCGCTCATTAAATTAAAAAATACTGCATTGCATTGATAGAATCGTCTGATAGCCTGTGCAGACTGTGGTTTGTTTCGTTCTTCCAGAAGTTCGATTGGCAATCTACTTTTTAGTGATTCAATACTTTTTTCATCTTTTAAATTAAACTCTTTAAACACTTCCAACAACAACCGATAATACAAATCCAAGTACTTCAACTCCTCATCAATTGCCTTCAACGTCCGCTCCCGCTCCTCGTTCAGCTTCACAATATGCTCCAACTGCACCTTCGCCCGGCGGTCGAAGAGCGACACCTGCTCCTCCCGGTTAATCTCCAGCAGCGTGAACTGGTCTTCCAGCTCTGCGGCCATGGCCTTGGCCTCCGAGATGCGCTCGGTGCTCTGGTCGTAGAGGCCCCGCTCGTAGAGGTAGCGGGCGTCCATGAGGCGCTCCTTCACTTGGGCGGCCTTGGAGCTTTGGCTGCGGTAGTCTCGCATACTGCGCAGGATGGCCTCGTAGAGGTACGCCTTGTCGGAGGAGAGGTTGGCGGCGAAGCGCTTTTTGAGCGGCTCTTCGTCGTAATCGTCCATTTCGTTGATGGCGTCGAAGAGGCTGAGGTAGCGGCTGTCGGTGCGGCCCGACTTTTTGGCATCCAGCACGAAGTAGCGTTTCTCCGATTTGGACATGGCTTGCACGAGGTGGAATAGGTCTTCTTTGCTGCGCATAGTTGGTGTGCCCCTGCCCCCTGAAGGGGAACCAATACCGTTCATCTGTAGGTAAGATTCCGCTTTGGGTGGTGACGGGCTGCTTGTTTTTTTACTTAAAAACTGGCTTAAAAATGAGAAAAGAAAACTTTTTTCAAAAATTTTAAAGCCCTTGGAAACTCCAACTTCATAGAGTAAGTGGCGCTGCTTTTTTACCACACTTGATTTCAATTTGATGAAATACAATTTTCTAAATTGCTGATAAATAGTATTTTATGTTAAAATAATTTAATAATTAAACTAAATTTTTTCTGTACGCCACCTAGGATTTAGCCGGTAGGAATCCCAACTACACCAAAAACTGGATTGTGGCCCCCTGCGCACCGCCCTACTTTTGTATCATCAAAACGACGCAAGTCAACGGACACGTCAAGAAAAGAAAGCACTGATAAAATTCCTGTTAAAAATTCAATACGAAGGACAGACATATCATGGGATTAATTTGAGATGGCGAGTGTTGGGCGATGAGACTTCTTCGCAAGACCCTGACCCCAACCAACGCTTTTTTCAAAGTTCCCAGAAAAGCATTGAAGGACAAAACTGTGAACAAACCCTTTTTAAACCGAACGCATTGGAGCGGTTATAAGTAGTTATTTTCTGTAGTCGGGTTTACCCGGAGCTTGGTAAACCCTTTTTTGAACTTCCTTTTTTCTATACATACTTGGCAAATGCGCCAGGAGCATTAGACAATAATGGGTGAAAACTACCCCTCGGCGAGGAAGCTGGCCCGAAAACAACTGGTAAAGGCTTCAAAGTCTGGTGAGTGTCCAAATGGAATTTCCGAGAACCGGGAAAGACAGTATGGCCCTATCG
>JALOMF010000059.1 GCA_025455635.1 Saprospiraceae bacterium
GACATAGCTTACAACGCCATCACTATAATTTTTTAATTGGGAAAGCAGGCCCACAACCTCAAAATAGTATAATGCATTCAAATGTTGTTGTTGCAATTCCAGTAGCGGATGCTCAAAATTTAGGCAGAAACTTACAAGGTAAATTACGAGGCAATCTTAGGTCTAATTTAGGAATTGAGGGAGATTATAGAGTGAATGGTAGAAACTACATAGTCGATAGTCCCAACCATTTTTTTGTCGCAAGCGGTTCAAGTGTTTGGGGAGGTGTTAACAGCAAACAATGGGTTGCTGCTCGTAATTTAAGATTAATAGAAAGTGATGCGATTTCTCCTCAAAGAATTCGAAAAATGGTTCTTTCATCAACTAGGATTAGATTATTACAAACAGGCAATTATAGTCCAAGTGATTTTGAAATCAGAACACCCGAAGTTAATTCTACGGCTATTTCAATAAAGGAAGCAAATTCACCATTAGCTTTGGCCGTGGTATCGGGACGTTCAGATTTAGTAGCAGCATTCATTGAACTTAATAGAAGGGATTTATCATAGGAAAGTATCTTTTAAACTTTTTGCATGGAAAACAACTCAAGTATTCATTTTGGCATTGCTTGGCTTCGAAGTATCGTTTTAGAGGCACTCATAAACAGGGGTAATAAAGGAAGTGATTTTTTTTCTGAGACAAGTTTCTCAAAAAATATTGAAGAGAGTTTTTCAAATCTTATCGTAGATTATACCCCCTCTTACGAGGAATTGAAGATTATCCTCCTCGCCCTCACCCCCCACCTCTCCCCCGGCTTCTTCCGCTCCATCCTCGCCGAGCACCTCCCCGAAGGCGGCGACTTCCCCGAATTTGGCGGCGTAAAAGGCCAAAACCACCGGGACATCCTGCCCACGGGCGAAACCGCCCAGTTCATCCTCGCTGGCGATGACCTCGAAAAGCGGCTGGAAGTGCAGCGGCTCTTCAGTACCGACCACTGGTTTCACAAAAAAAGTATCCTGCACTTGGAGGCAGTGCCGCCCGGCGAACCCGTCATGAGCGGCCGCATCATCCTCGACCCAGAAGTGCTGGAAATGCTCACGCTCGGCAGCGTCAGCAAGCCCAAGTTCAGCACCGACTTCCCGGCGGAGTACATCGAAACGGGCATGGAGTGGAGTGACCTTGTGCTGGCACAAAGCACCTTGCGCCAAATCCGGGAAATCGAAGCTTGGGTGCGGCACCAAGCTACTTTTTTCGAGGCATGGGGCATGGGGAAGAAAGTGAAACCGGGCTATCGGGTGCTGTTCCACGGCCCGCCCGGCACGGGCAAAACCCTCACGGCTACTCTGCTCGGCAAGAGCACGGGCAAGGATGTTTACAAGATTGACCTTTCAATGGTGGTGTCTAAGTACATCGGGGAGACGGAAAAGAACCTCGCCCGCCTCTTCGACAAGGCGCAGAACAAGGACTGGATTCTCTTCTTCGACGAGGCCGATGCCCTCTTCGGCAAGCGTACCAACGTGCGGGATGCCCACGACAAATATGCCAACCAAGAGGTGAGCTACCTGCTCCAGCGCATCGAATCTTATCCGGGGCTGGTCATTCTTGCCAGCAATTTCAAGTCGAACATTGACGACGCCTTCCTGCGCCGTTTTCAGGCGATGGTGTTTTTCCCCATCCCAAAACCCGACGAACGGCTCGTGCTTTGGGAAAAGGCTTTCCCGTCCAATATCGGCATTGACCCCGCCATCAAATGGCCACGCATTGCGCAGCAATATGAACTCACCGGGGCGAGTATCATGAACATCGTACAGTATTGTTGCATCGTGGCATTGGAACAAGGCAGCGATTGCATCTCGCTCGAAAATCTGCAAAACGGCATCCGCAACGAATTGGTGAAAGAAGGAAAAATAGTGTGAGCACCAGATTTTTCGCCAGATTTGGGCGTTTGATTCGGCAAGCTTTTTTATTTTTGGCCTGCTATGTATTGAAAACGCACCATTTCATGCCGAAACCAATCATCCATACCATCGGCCATTCCAACCTTGCTGCCGATGACTTTCTTCACCTGCTTCAGGCGCATGGGATTGATTGCGTGGTGGATGTACGCAGCACCCCGGCCAGCCAGTACAACCCACAGTACAACAAGCCCGCACTTGCCGAATTCCTCAAAGAAAACGACATCGTTTACCTGCATTTCGGGAAGGAGTTTGGCGCACGGCATACCAATCCAAAGCTGCAAGACGAAACGGGTAAGGTTGATTTTGAAAAAGTGCAGGCCACTGCCGATTTCCGATTGGGCATCGAGCGGCTGCGGCAGGGGGTGGACAAAGGCTACTTCCCCGCCTTGATGTGCGCCGAGGCCGAGCCGTTGGACTGCCACCGTTTTTCCATGATTTCAAACAGGTTGGAACAGGAGGGCTTTGAAGTGGTACATATCTTGAAGGACGGCGTGACGGCCACCCACGATGAGTTGGAGCAAACGCTGCTCAAGAAATTTGCGAAAAAACTGCCCCAGCCCACTATTTTCGAACCTGAAATCGGGCCGAAGGAGCAGTTGCAAGCCGCCTATCGGCTGCACAACCAACTGGTCGGCTGGTCGCAAAAAACAGCCGCAACCGACGAAGCAGCCGATGGCGCTTAACAATGTTCAAATTATCACAAGTCACGTGTTACGAATCACGAATAACAAATCACGAATCTTTTGATAAAACTATTCACCATCGGTTTTACGGGGAAAAATGCCAGCCAGTTTTTCGGCTTGCTTCGCAACAATGGGGTCAGCGCTGTCATTGATACCCGAATCAGCAACGCCTCCCAGTTGGCGGGTTTTGCCAAGGGCAGCGACCTGCCGTTTTTTTTAGGGGAAATTGGCGGCATCGGCTACCATCACAACCTCGATTTTGCCCCGACCAAAGAACTCCTCGACCAGTACCGGGACAAGAAAATGACCTGGGCCGAGTACGAAGACGCTTACTTGAACTTGATTGATATGCGGAAGATTGGCAGCAAGGTTCAACCCGAAGACCTTCACCAGCACTGCCTGCTGTGCAGCGAGCATGGTCCCGAAAAATGCCATCGGCGGCTGCTCGCAGAGTATTTCCAGCACCGTTTCAATGATGTGGAGATTGTTCATTTGGTAAAGTGATGTTTATATAAGTAGTTGATAAACAGGTGCTTGTTGGTAATTGGGATTTTTTTTGATAAACACCAAAAACAACTGCTATGACGAAAACCTACCTCCTATGCTTGGCCAATTCCAAGAAGTATGGCGAGCGCTGCATTGCTGGCATCCAACTCGTTCCCGATGCACAGCAACAATTCCATCCACTCAAAATTGACGGCAAACCCCGCTGGCTTCGGCCCGTCTCCGGCTCGGAACATGGGCAGGTGCCCGCCCAACTCGTCGCCGAAATCGCCGTCGGCGACATCATTTCCTTCGAGGTGCTGGAGCTTTGCCCAAGCGGCTACCAAACCGAGAACTGCCTTTTTTACCAAAGCAGCCTGACCAAGGTCCGGGCGGCAACGATGACCAAGCCGCACCTTGACCAATTGGTGGAGCACCACCCAGCTGGCTTGCTCGGCAACACTCAGCGCAGCATTGAAATGGAGGAAATCGGTGCGGTGAACCGCTCATTGGTGCTGGTCAGGCCGGACGAGGTGCAGCCGTATTTCACCACCCCCTACAATACCAAGCCGAGGGTGAAATTCAAGCTGGACGGCATTGCCTACGACCTGCCCATGACCGACGTCAACTTCTTCGACCGGATGCAGGAAGGGCTGGGAGCATTGGCTGGCATGACGCCGTACATCGCCGTGTCGCTGAGTATGCCGTTTGAGGGCAGGCTGTACAAGCTGGCGGCGGGGATGGTGTATTGTTGAACTTGGGATATTTAGGGTAAAAACGGATTACAATCATAAATGACGATGGCCACAATTTTGACTTAGAAGGGGCAGCGCCCCGCAATATTTGTAGTCTCAGGGCAAACACCGCATCAAGGGGCAGCGCCCCGTAATCTGGGTTGGTATATTCCGGGGCGCTGCCCCTAAAAACCCTGTGGCTGTTCAGCTACAAATATATCGGGGCGTTGCCCCTAAAAACCTTGGGGGTATTTGCCAGCTACAAATTTTACGGGGCGCTGCCCCTTGGACTACGGGGATAACCACTTCTATTGTTTGGATGAAATCAGCTACCGGGAGTTCGTGTATTCCGATATACCCGAAGAAGTGGTGATAGGCATACTGGCCGACCCGGAAGGGTTGGATGGCGAGCAGCTGGTCCGGCTCATCCTAGAAAGGCTGGTTATATTACGTGGCAAATCAAGTAGCCTCAGAAAATTCATCAACCAGTTGAAAATTCTGTCGCTCCTGCGTAACTTGCATGATGAAACCATTAAAAATGTAAGAAACATGGTCATTTCAGAAGAATTCGTAAAAGCTTTGCAAAAGGACGACGCCTTCATTCTAGGTGAAGAAAAAGGCTTAGAGAAAGGCATGGAAAAAGGCATGGAGAAAGGCATGGAGAAGGGAAAGCTGCTGACCGCTATTGTCGGCATCCGCAACATGACCAAGAAAGGCTTTGATGCCAATGTCATCGCAGAGCTGCTGGAAATAGGCCTACCAATGGTGCAGGACATCCAAAGCCAGTTGGTGAAAGAAGCCCAAATCATCGCCATGTTGGCAAGCCCCAGGGCCTCCACCAAGTCCACTGCCAAAAAACTGGCTGTTTCCCAACAGTTGGTGCAGGTCATCAAAGACGCCCAAAAAAAGCTGTGAGAACCACTCCCAAAGCCAGCCCATCTACATTTTAAATGCTACTTCCCTTTTTCAACGAAAACGAAACAGAAGCCGGCTGCGACGAAGCGGGCCGGGGCTGTCTCGCTGGCCCCGTGTTTGCGGCAGCGGTCATCCTGCCCAAGGATTTTACCCATCCGTTTCTAAACGACTCAAAACAACTCACTGAAAATCAACGTTTTGAGCTGCGGCCCATCATCGAGCGGGAGTCGTTGGCTTGGGCAGTAGTGAGCCTTTCTCCTTCGGAAATTGACCAACTGAACATCCTTTGGGCCTCGGTGGAGGGGATGCACCGGGCGGTACGTCAGCTAAAGCTAACGCCTACTAGATTGCTGATTGACGGCAACCGGTTCAAGCCCTATCCCGGTATCCCGCACCACTGCATGGTGAAGGGCGACGGGCGGTTTATGAGCATTGCGGCTGCCTCCGTTTTGGCGAAGACCTACCGGGACGAGCACATGGAAACCATTGCGAAGCAATACCCCAACTACGGCTGGGAAAGCAACAAAGGCTATCCGACCGCCGAGCACCGGGAAGCCATCCGGCAGCATGGAGCCACGGTGGAGCATCGGCGGTCATTCAGGCTACTGCCCGTTGGGGAGCAAGCGGCCTTGTTTTGAAAAAGAGGAAGATGAGCTTGGTCTGATTTTTACCAAAAAACAATTCAACATTTCAGCCACCAAACAATCCAACTTGCCGATATTAGCGCCCGTTTTGGAAACCTCCCAGCGACTTGGACGTTTTCCCTTCAAAAAATATCAATTTCGAAGATAAAATGACGGACTACTCATTCATTGCCAATGCCCACCCGAACTTCATTGACTCGCTCTACGAGCAATACCTAGCCAATCCAGAATCGGTGGAGCAAGGCTGGCGGCTCTTCTTCCGGGGCTTCGACTACGGCGGAACGGCCACCAACGGCCATGCCGCCACCAACGGCGAGTACCACGCCCCCGACATCAGCGACCACGACGAGCTGCGGGCACTGGCCCTCATCATCGCCTACCGCAACCGGGGCCACCTCAAATCCACCACCAACCCGCTCAAGGCCCGCAAGGACCGCCACCCCTTCCTCGACCTCGCCGACTTCGGCCTGACCGAGGCCAGCCTCGACAAACCCTATTTGGCCGGCAAGGAAATCGGGTTGCCCGACGGCTCCACGCTGCGCCAAATCATTGCGAAGCTGGAAAAAATGTACTGTGGCAACATCGGCTTTGAGTACCACCATATCCCCGACCGCAACAAGCGCCGCTGGCTGCGGGAGCGCATCGAGGCGCAGGCTGTCGAAAAACAGTGGGGACTCACGCTCGAAGAGAAGAAGCGAATCCTTGAAAAGCTCAATGGTGCCACGATTTTCGAGCAGTTTTTGCACAAAAAATTCATCGGTCAAAAGCGCTTCTCGCTCGAAGGCGGCGAAACGACTATCGCCGCCCTCGACGCCATCATCACCGCTGGCGCCGACGCTGGTGTGGAGGAAGTGGTGTTCGGCATGGCGCACCGGGGCCGCTTGAACGTTTTGGCCAATATTTTGGGCAAAACCTACGAGCAGATTTTCACGGAGTTTGAAGGTGAAATGCCAGAGGACTCGAACTTTGGCGACGGCGACGTGAAGTACCACCTCGGCTTCAGCTCGCAGGTGACCACCCCCAACGGCAAGCAAGCCTACCTGAAACTGGTGCCCAACCCCTCGCATTTGGAGGCGGTGAACCCCGTGGTGGAGGGCTTCGCCAGGGCAAAGGCCGATGTGCTATACGGCAGTGAGTACGACCGCATTCTGCCCGTACTCATCCACGGCGATGCGGCGGTGGCCGGACAAGGTATCGTGTATGAATGTCTGCAAATGAGCCTGTTGGAGGGCTACGGCACGGGCGGCACCGTCCATTTTGTCATCAACAACCAAATCGGGTTTACCACCGACTGGGAGGACGCCCGCTCCTCGACCTACTGCACGAGCGTGGCCGCCACGGTGCACGCCCCGGTTTTCCATGTGAATGGCGACGACCCAGAAGCTGTGGTTTTTGCTTGTAAATTGGCGATGGAGTACCGCCAAAAGTACAACGCCGACGTGTTCATTGACATGGTTTGCTACCGCAAGCACGGCCACAACGAGGGCGACGACCCCAAGTTCACGCAGCCGACCCTTTACGACATCATCAACGACCATAAAGACCCCCGCACCATTTATTCTGAGCGCCTCATCGCCCGTGGCGACGTGCACAAGGAACTGGCAGAGAGCATGGAAAAGGAGTTCTGGAACGACCTCCAAGCCCGCCTCGACAACCTCAAGCAGAACAAGCTGCCCTACCAGTACCAAGAGACAGAACTGGCTTGGAAGTCGCTCCGCAAAGTGACCACGCAGGAGGACTTCGACCAGTCGCCAGAGACGGGCATCGAGCCGAAGGTCTTGGATAAAATCCTCCAGCACATCCACCAGTACCCGAAGGATTACAAGGCGGTGAGCAAGATTGACCGCATCCTGAAAGGCTCCAAGGCGATATGGGACAGCGGCAAATTGGACTGGGCCTTGGGCGAGCTTTCAGCCTACGGCTCGCTGCTGCTGGAAGGCAACGACGTTCGCCTCAGCGGCCAAGACGTGAAGCGGGGCACCTTCTCGCACCGCCACGCTGTGCTGCACGAGGAGGTTACGAACCGGGAGTACAACCGTCTTGATGGCTTGGATGAAAAACAAGGCAAATTCCGCATTTTCAACTCGCTGTTGAGCGAGTACGGCGTGTTGGGCTTTGAGTACGGCTACTCCCTTGCCCGCCCCGATGCGCTGGTGATTTGGGAGGGCCAATTCGGCGACTTTTTCAACGGCGCACAGACGATGGTGGACCAGTTCATCATGTCCGCCGAGCGGAAATGGCAGCGCATGAGCGGCCTTTGCATGTTCCTGCCACACGGCTACGAAGGCCAAGGGCCAGAGCACAGCAGCGGTAGGGTCGAGCGATTCCTGCAGGGCTGCGCCAAAAACAACGTGACCGTGGCCAACGTGACCACGCCCGCCAACTTATTCCATTTGCTGCGTAGGCAGTTGGTGCGCCCGTTCCGCAAGCCGCTGATTTTGATGTCGCCAAAAAGTGGCCTGCGACACCCGGAGGTCGTGTCAGCGTTGAAGGATTTCCACACGGGCACCCGTTTTCAGGAAGTGATTGATGACGCTGGCGCAAAAGCAGCCAAGGTGAAAACGCTGCTGCTCTGCACGGGCAAAATCTATTTCGACCTGCTCGAAAAGCAGCGAAACGACAAGCGGGAAGACGTGGCCATCGTTCGCCTCGAACAGCTTTACCCGCTGCCGGAGAAGCAGCTCGACGCCATTTTCAAAAAATACAAAAACGCCAAGCTGCGCTGGGTGCAGGAGGAGCCTGCCAACATGGGTGCATGGATGTACCTGCTGTTCCAACTCAATGGCAAGCGCCAGTTTGAGTACGTAGGCCGGGAGGCTGCCGCATCGCCTGCCGTGGGCTTCAAGAAGAAGCACGACCAGCAACAGGCGGAAGTGGTGGCGAAGGCGTTTGAGTGAAAGAGAAGTGAGAGGGTGTGAGAGAAGCCCCGTTGGTGATTGGTCGCCGACGGGGCTTTTTTGTTTTCAGAAAATGGCAAAACTGATGATTGCCAATATTAAAATAGATAAAGAAGCCAGTACCGAGTACGAGATGCTGATGATGAAATATTTAAGGCTGGTCTTCCAGAAGCCTTGTTTGTAAACACGTCTCATGGCCATGAAAGGATATACAGCGGCAATCGCTACACTGGTCACTATCAACCACGAAGGAGGTGATTTTGTGAATACAAGCGTGAGGAAAAGCAGCAAAAACATGGCTGCGTGTAGGTGCAGGTTGAACACGAAATGCTCGTAATAAAGGAAGGGTTTTCGGATATACAAAAGCTTTAGCACCAGCGCCATGAGCGGCATCAATACGAGAAGCATCCAGATGGCGTTCCCGAACATGGAAAGCAAGAACTCGTTCATCCCCTTCATGGCTCGCATGGTGCGGCTTACAAAAAGGCGGTTCCAGAATCCCTCCACTTTGTACTTTTCCAGCAGGTCATCGGTGGACAGTTCGAACAGGTCTTTGGAGGCGACTTTAACCCCTTTTATGTTACCGCCGAACGCATTTATGCCGAAGCTGCTGCTGTCGGTGTCTGTATTTTTATAATTTAAAATCCCCAATTGTGCGGCAAAACTGTCCACTGCCGATTTGGCGTCAGGATTGTTTTGGGCCATGACGAAAGCGGCACGGAGGGAATCTTGGCGCTCGAAGGTCTTCCTGTCTTGGTTTTCGGTTTGCATGCTCTTCGAAATTTTTTCCATCTGCTCAAAACCTTCGCCCTGCCTGTACCGCACCGTTAAAATCGAAATCAAGGCCAGCCCCGTGAAAAGAAACAGCCGCAGCGGGTGGTAGTAGCGGATATGCTTCCCCTCGAAGTACTCGGTGGTGAGCTTGCCGGGCACCACGATTGCCCGAAGGGTACTGAAAATGCGGTTGTCGAGGTTGAAGAGTGTGCCCATCGCCTCGGACACCATTTCACCGAAACTGAGGCGGCCATCATGGTTTTTTTGGCTGCACTGTGGGCAGAAGCGGGCTTGGTCGGGTAGGGTAGCGTGGCAGTTGCGGCAGAGCAGCCTTGGGTTTTCGTCTTCCATGCGGTTCAGATTTTGGGGCAAAATAGGGCTAAGTCACATTTGCTTGCGCAATTTTTTCGACGGCTGTTCCATCAAGGCTGATTTGCAAAAAAGAGGTAGGTGGATATGGTGTGGAAATGCCCGGAGAAGCAGCTCGTCAGGGGGCGTAATCGCACATTTGCCCAACCCATGATTCACCCAAAAGCCGTACTATTGCACCAAATTTTCAAAAACAAAAAACAGTGCACCATGTCTAGACTAACTCCTTTTGCAAGAATCCTCATTGTGCTGGCCATCGTAGCGGCCATTTTCTTTGGGGTGAAAAAATTCTTCCCCGGCATCATTGGTAGCGGCGACGCCACCACCACCGAAATGCCCGCTACCCCAACCGACGAAACCACTGCCACAGGCACTGAAACCACCCCGCCTGCCGATAACAGCGGCACATCCACAACGACTACTTCCAGCTTCAATTACACTGCGCCTGAGCCAGTGAACGGCAAGCTGAAAGGTGTGGTGGAACTCGGCGCTACGGGTTTCAACTCCTTCATCATCAACGTGGATGCCCAGAAAAACTGGAAGCTGGCCAAGGCCGACTACGGCAGCAGCCTCCTCTACGAAAGCATGACCAACGATGCCGAAGTCACCGCCGGACTGAAAAACTATATCGCCAATATGCTCGCTTTTGGCGTGGGCGGCAAGGACATCCACTTCGTCATCAGCTCCGGTGCGCAGAAGGTAGAGGCGACCAAGCAAATCATCGCTGCGCTGAAAAAAATGGGCTACTTCGTGAATACCGTGACGCCCGAACAAGAGGGACAGCTTGCCCTGAAGAGCGTGTTGCCCTCCAGCTACAATGACAAGGCTTTCGTGGTGGACATTGGCTCCGGCAATACCAAAATCTCATGGTTGCAGGGTGGTACCATCATGGCCAAGGAAGCTTATGGCGCAAAGTACTACCAGAACAAAACAACGGACGATGCCGCTTACCAAAATGCCGCTGCAATGGCGAAGGCAGTGCCCTCCAACTTGCGTGGTACTTGCTTCATCATCGGAGGCGTGCCATTTGAGCTGGCCAAACAGACCAGGAGCGGCAAAGAGCGTTTCACCGTACTGAAGGCCCCCAACGGCTACACGGCCGAAGGTGAAAAACAAAAGGCGGGCCTCAATATCTACAAGGCCATCGCTGATGCGACAAGCTGCCAGAACTTCGTGTTCGACTGGGATGCCAACTTCACGATAGGCTTCCTTTTGACACTTTGAGCTGGGATGAGGGACGAGGAAACAGGGATGAACCCCACAAATGCGTTCATCCCTGCTTCCTCGTCATTGATTTCAGGAGATTTGACGCCAACTTAACACCAAAGCCCGCCACCGCCCGATTCCTTTATTTTACCTTTGTGGCAAACAACTGCCCAAAACAAGATTGATGATGGCTAAAGGTCCTATCTGGATGCGTCCTACCATTGGCTTGCGCAATTTCGTGTTGCACCTGAGCCTATTTTGCAGCTTTGCTGCAACCCTAAATGCCCAAATTTGGTCGGAAGACTTCAATGCTTACCCCAATGGCACCACCCAAGGCCCACCGAAATGGACTACCAATGCCACTGACTGCGACGATGGTGGCAACTTGAACGCACCGGGAGCCAATGGCAGCCGCTGGGGTGTTTGGTCGGGCGTTTTTACCATCAACGACATTGAAGGCGACCCATGTTGCCTTGCTTTTGGTGGCGGTGGCAACGACAACTCGTGGCTATCGCAGGTCATTGACATCGAGGATTACTGCAATGTCGCCATCTCTTTGGAGGTGACAGCTTCTGGTGTTTTTGAGTGCGATTCTGGTGCTGCACCACTTTTTGGCTGTTCAGGGATTACCCCTCCCGACAACAGCCAAGACCAAGTCGTGATTGAGTACAGCTTGGATGGTGGGGGCTGGGTGCAGTTCGGCTACGTCTGCGGGGATGCGGGCGTCGGCACGATTACGACTGCCGGCCTCAACGGCTCTACTTTGCAAATCAGGTTTTTTGCAGCCAACAAATCCAATGCTGAGTTCTATTTCGTGGACAATGTGCTCGTCACGGGCACCACAGCCATTGAACCAATTTTTGCCCAAATAGGCCCCTTGTGCGAAAACGATGCGGCGGTCGTGATTCCAACCACCTCCACCCAAGGGTTCATCGGTGAATGGGACGTGCCAAGTTTCAATCCATCAGGACAGGGTGGGGTGACCACCACCATCAATTTTACCCCTAACCCGGGCCAATGCGCCACTACCACAGACATGGACATTCTGGTGGAAGAAGCTGTTGATTTGGCCTTGCCCAGTTTTGGGCCGTTTTGCACGTCGGCTGCAGCCACGACCTTGCCCAGTTCGGTGGCTGGAGTTGATGGAAGCTGGTCTGGCCCTGGCGTTTCTGGCAACAGTTTTGACCCAAGCGCTGCCGCAGTCGGCAACAATACCATCACCTTCACGCCCGATACCGACGAATGTGCCAATCCCGGCGACATTGAAATCGAAGTAAATAATGCGGCCACGCCTATGCTCGGCACTGCGAGTTTATGTGAATTGGACGCCTCGCTGGATTTGGGCACACTCGAAGACCCCATGTTTTCAAGCGGGGCTTGGTCAGGCTCAGGGGTCAGCGGCAGCAGTTTCGACCCGACGGGCCTGAGCGGGAATGTCACGCTGACATTTACCTCTTCAGAGCCATGCGTTGCGCCAGCAAGCACGACTATTGACGTGAATGCGGCGGAAGCACCCAGCTTGGCTGCTTTGCCCCCTGCTTGCGAGCTTGACGACCCCATTTCACTGGCCACGCCACAAGATGGGGTGGACGGCAACTGGTCTGGCACGGGGGTCAGCGGCAACGAGTTTGACCCGGACGG
>JALOMF010000535.1 GCA_025455635.1 Saprospiraceae bacterium
GCGCCGCCGTGGTTGATGCCGTGCATGAACGTCAGACCATCCAGAGCCGCATTCACGTCCGCGATTGATCCCGTGAAAGCGCTCTTTCAACTGGTAGAAAGGATAGTAGAGTTATCGCAACAATGAAGCGGTAAGACAATTGCACCATAATGAATCTAAATTCTTTATGTGATTGTAAGAATAGAAGAACTAAAAATCTTTAAACGATGAATCAGTCTTTTGAGAAACAGCAGGAATCCCAATCCGCAATCCGCAATCCGCAATCCGCAATCATATTTGCCACGGGCAATCCAAACAAAATAAGAGAAGTCCACGAACTCTTGGAGGGCATCATGGAAGTCGGTGGCTTGCAGGACATTGGCTGCCCGCTCGACCTGCCGGAAACCAGTCCGACCATCGAGGGCAACGCCTTGCAAAAGGCACGTTACGTCTATGAAAACTATGGCGTGGACTGCTTTTCGGAGGACACTGGGCTGGAGGTGGAGGCATTGGGTGGCGAGCCGGGCGTGCTATCGGCCCGCTTTGCTGGCGAGGGCAAAAACGCCGAGGACAATATGCAGCTCGTGCTGGAAAAAATGGCAGGCGAAGAGAACCGCAAGGCCCGTTTTTACACAGTGATAGCCTTGATGCTGGGCGGCGAGGAGCACCTGTTCGAGGGCATTGCCGAAGGCGAAATAAGGCGGGAGCGGTCGGGCACGGGCGGTTTTGGTTACGACCCGATTTTTCAGCCAATGGGATTTGAGCGTACTTTTGCCGAGCTTACAAAGGAGGAAAAAAATGCAATTAGTCACCGTGGCAAGGCCGTTGGCAAATTGGTAAAGTTTTTGACAAGTCTAAAGCGTTGAAAATCAGTGTAAAAAATTAATTTTGCGAGATAATCATAAAAAACAGCAGCACAGTTAGGTGATGGGCAGCCCGCCGGAACGCAGCCGCCCACCGTCAGCCGTCCACCGTCTTTGGCCGATGAACTCAGAAAATTTTCACGAATACGTCAAAAATCCCTCGATGCTCCACCAAGTGAGCTATCAGGAGCTGAAGAGTTTGGTGCTACAGTACCCGTATTCGCCCAACCTGCGCTACTTGCTCATGCTCAAGAGCCTGCTCGACCAAAGCAAGGATTTTGACAAAAACCAAGTGCTGGCCTCCCTCAGCAGCCCCGACCGCAAGCGGCTCCGCCAGTTGGTGAAACAATACACCCGGCTGCGGGAGATGCAGGAAAACTATTCGCTCAACGAGGATTTTCTGGAACTGAAAGACCTTTCGGTGTTGGAAAAACTGATAGACGAGCCGCCTGTGGAGGAGGCCCCGGCAGTGCGTGAGAACGCCAAGGCGGAGGCCGTGGCGCCGCCCACCGCTGCTCCAGTTGGAGGTCTGGAGGACTTGGACGAGGAAATCGAGGAGGACAGCGACCTGAGCTTTCTTTCTGGCCTGGATGTGGACTCTGAGGAGCTTGCCTCCTTGGAAGAAAGGGCGGAAGCATCTCCAAGTGCTGATGCAAGTACCGAAACACCTGGGCATGCCGAGGGAGGTTTGGATGCTTTTTTGGACGACTACGAAGACGAACCCGTTGAGCCTGAAAACGAGCAGCTAGGGGCAGCGAACGAAGTACCAGCTTCGGAAAAGCAGGCTGAAGATGACTCAAGGCAAACACATGCCGCAGCCGACATTCCGCTCGAAATCACGAACGAACCCGACCTACAACCAGCGCCAAAACCACGGTCATCATTCAATAGTTGGCTCAAGCAACTCACGCCACCACAAGCAGGCGTGCTGAAAGGCGGCTTGAAGGATATTTCGCTGAACAACCGGCAGGTTCAACCCGTGGAGCCAATATTGGAAGCGGATGCGAAACAGATTGCAGACCACAGCGTAGAAGAAGATGAAGAAATTGTCAGCGAAACGCTGGCCTTGTTATTGGTGAAACAGAAACTTTACAGCAAGGCAATTTCAATGTATGAGCGTTTGGGCTTGTTATATCCCGAAAAAAGCAGTTTATTTGCGGCCAAAATCGAAGAACTTAGCAAAAAGCTAGGTGTTTGACACTGGAAATTGTATGTTATCAACTTTTTGTACGATATTGAAATAAATTCGGACAGTTCAATAACATCCATCACCCATTCTCAAGCATCCTGTATCAAAAAAATAGACAACGATGGTAGCATTAACTATTCTCATAGCAATCGTGGCACTTCTGCTGATTGCTTCTGTATTGATTCAAAACCCAAAAGGGGGTGGTGTTGACGCCACTTTCGGCGCAGGTGCCAACCAGATGTTCGGCGTTGCAAAATCTGCCGACCTGATTGAAAAGCTCACTTGGGGACTTGCCGTAGCACTGATAGTGCTCTGCATCCTGACCACTTTTATGTTGGGCGGCGGCAATGTAGGGCCAGAGATTCAATCGGCGCAGTGAGCATTTGAGGGGCGAGAAATTGAGTTCAGCTTTAATTTCTGTTTCCTGCTCACAAACGATTGATTTTCAAAAAAATAGCTCTGAACTGCACGACAGTCAGGGCTATTTTTCGTTGCATATCCCGCAATTTCCCAATTCAACTAATTTCCTAATCTCACAACATCATGAAAATAGCAGCCATCGTGCCCATGCGCCATTCCAGCGAGCGAGTGGTCGGGAAAAACTACCGGGATTTCGCCGGAAAACCCCTTTACCACCACGTCGTTGAAAGCTTGCTGGCTTGCACTGCCATCGGTCAAGTGGTGATTGACACCGACAGCCCCGTCATTTTGGAGGATGCTGCCAAGCACTTCCCGACCGTCACCCTCTTCGAGCGGCCAGCGCACCTGCGGGCGGGCGACATCCCAATGAACGACGTGCTACTGAATACCATCAACCAACTCGACGCCGATTTTTTTCTTCAAACGCACAGCACCAACCCGCTGCTCACTGCCGAATCGGTGGCGAAGGGCGTTGACATTTTTCTGAAAAACTTCCCGATTTACGATTCTTTGTTCAGCGTGACGAGGCTACAAACCCGACTCTGGGATGAGCTGGCCCGTGCCGTGAACCACAACCCGAACATCCTGCTGCGTACCCAGGACCTGCCACCGATTTACGAGGAGAACTCCTGCCTCTATATTTTCTCCAAGGAGATACTACTGCGCAAGCACAACCGCATCGGCGATAGGCCCTACCTGCTCGAAATCTCGAAGGAGGAAGCGCAGGACATAGATGTGGAAATTGAGTTCAGAATAGCGGAGTTTTTGTTCAAGGCGAGGGAGGGGATGGTGTGACAAGTAACGAAGATTCTAGGTAGGTATGCTTCGAGCGGATGGGTTTTGACGGGGCGGGGATGATTTGGCAGTGGTGGGTGAGCAAGGAGGTCTGCTGACTGTCCGTG
>JALOMF010000536.1 GCA_025455635.1 Saprospiraceae bacterium
ATTATACCGCATCACAAACTCCGAAAAAACACACTACAAAACACCTAATATCATAAGATAACTAAAATTCAAATCGAGGTAGGCAGCGCCGACCTCGGTGCGCATATTCTGTAAAAAACTGTCGAGCAAGGCTACATCTTCTGTGTTTGCAGGGTTTTCGAGCACCGCCAACAGCTCGCCGGGCTGCACGGTTTGACCGTTTTTTACGGTCAGCTTCGCAATTTTGCCGCTTGCCCCTGCCGCCAACCGTATGGGTGGGTTCTGGGTGGTGAGCACGGCTTTGGCTTCCACCACATCGGCATAGCGCACGAGGTGGGCGATGAAAAGCAGTAGCACAAACACCGCCAACATGGCCGTCAGCCCCCAGCGCAGCGTCCAACTGGGCGGGCTACCGATGAGCGCCTCGATGTCGTAGCGCTCGTTGAGCTTAATTTCCGAAGGGTCGTTTATTGGCATTTTATGAAGATGATTGTTGAGGTTTCCTACATTCAGGCTCCGAGTTCCAATTGTTCTTTCACCAATTGATAATACGCCCCTTTGCGAAGCGAAAGTTCCTCGTGCGTGCCCACCTCCACGATTTCACCCCGCTCCAGCACCACGATTTGGTCGGCGTTTTTCACGGTACTGAGCCTGTGCGCCACCACTACCACGGTCTTTCCTTTGAAAAACTGCCCCAGGTTCTCCGTGATGATTTTCTCGGTGTGGGCATCCAGCGCATTGGTCGCCTCATCAAAAAACAGGTATTCCGGCTCCTTGTAAACGGCCCTGGCAATGAGCAAACGCTGGCGCTGGCCTTGGCTTAGGCCGTTGCCCTTTGCACCCACCATCGTATTGTAGCCCAAGGGCAAATTCTCTATAAACTCCTGAATATAAGCCACTTGTACGGCTTTCAGGAGTTTTTTGTGGTCAATGGATTCCCAATCCGCCTCACTCTCGGCGATATTGGAAGCAATGGTGTCGGAGAAAACAAAGCCGTCCTGCATCACGGCCCCGCACTGCGAGCGCCATTGGGCCGCATTCATGTTTTTCAAAAAAACCTGGCCTGCCTTGATGCTGCCGGCGCTCGGTTCGTAGAAGCCGAGGAGCAGTTTCACAAGGCTTGTTTTTCCACTGCCGCTGGTGCCCACGATGGCCGTCACCTTGCCCGCTGGGATGGTCAGGTTGATGTTTTTCAACACAAAATCCGAAAGCGGGTTGTAGCGGAAGCTGACATTTTCAAGCAACAAAGGTTGTGAATTTGTGCTCCAAAGCCCGTTTTGGTTCAGGTGTACCGTTTGACCAGCCACCTGCTCCGCTTCAGTTTTGAAGGGTTCTCCGTGAATCTCGCCCAAGCGCTCAAGGCTGATTTTGGCATCCTGTGCCGACCGCACGAAGCCGATGATTTGCTGCAATGGCACGTTGAGCTGGCCAAGGATGAACATGGTGGCGAGCATCATGCCCAGCGTCATGCTACCCTCGATGACCGCCGCTGCTGCGATGGCGATGATGATGATGTCCTTGATTTGGGCGATGAACTGCGCACCAGCATCCTGCCACTGCGTGACGGAGAGCGAACGGACATTTGCCCGGAAAAGCCGAGCCTGGATATGTACCCAGCCGTAGCGCCGTTTGTGCTCGCTGTTCTGGAGCTTTATCTCTTGCATCCCCTGAATCAGCTCGATGATGGCGCTCTGGTTGTCGGACAAAGCCCGGAAACGCATCAGGTCGGCATCTGCCCTTTTTTTCAAAAAAAGAAAAATCCAAACCACGTACAACACGCTGGCTATCAGGAAGATAACAAATATTTTAAGGCTATAAACCGCCAAGACGCCGCCGAAAATAACGAGGTTGAACGCTGAAAAAAGGATGTTCAAAGTGCCCACCGTCAAGAACTCTTCGATGCGCCGGTGGTCGCCGATGCGCTGGAGCAGGTCGCCTGCCATTTTCGCATCAAAGTAACTGATGGGCTGTGCCATGAGCCGGACGAGGAAGTCGCTCACGAGCGAGATGTTCACCCGGCTACCGATGTGGAGCAGTATCCAGTTTTGGAGGAAACGGACGGTGGTCTGCCCAGCGAACAACATCAATTGTGCAAACAAAATGAGCCAGACAAAACCCAAGTCTTGATTCTCGATGCCCACATCCACCACGGCCTGCGTGAGGAACGGGAACAGGAACTGAATCAAGCTCGCCACCACCAGCCCGACGAGCAACTGCACCGTGAGGCGACGGTATGGCCGCAGGTAACTGAGCAAGAAGCCAAAGCCCTTGCGGTTGACGGTGTCGCCTTCTTGCTGGTAAAATTCAGGGGTGGGTTCCAGCAGGATGGCCACTCCCCGGCGCTGGTCGCTGCACCAGTTGCGCTGAAACTCGGCGTGGCTGAACTTGACTTTCCCCCGTGCGGGGTCGGCCACCCAGATGCGTTTTTTTGTTATTTTGTAAACAACCACGAAGTGGTTTTGCCGCCAATGAACGATGCACGGCAACGGAGCGTCCACCAAGCCAACTTCTTGATTGTCAGCTACTTGGAAAGGCACCTTCACTGGTAGTGCCCGCAGCCCAATGCCCTCGGCAGCCATCACGATTCCCCTCGCCGACACGCCCTCCCGGTCGAGGAAGGTGCGCTGCCGCAATTCTTGCAACGAGTAGCGGCGCCCATGAAACTCAGCGACCATGCGGAGGCTGGCAGCACCGCAGTCCATGGCATCGAGTTGGTGGTGAAAGGGAAAAGGCATTCGATTGCGGATTTACGATTTACGATTTCGGATTGGGGCTGTGGTTATTTGCCAATGGGTTTCACGAATCTAAATGGTTTTTGTTTCGAATCAAACGTACAGCAAAATTTTAGAATATCAATTTTGTACGTCAAATTGATGTGACAGTAAAAAACTGCCCATATTTCGACCTGCCAAAATTCGTAGCCTATTTGAACTAGAATTCTTTTAATCAAAAAATGCACATTCCGCTACCTTTGCCATTCTTGGAATCAATTTTATGTGAATTTATGGTTAGGGCAGTGATGACCCGCCGATTTCAAAAGCCTGTTTAAATGATAAACGTATCCTTACTGAAAAAAACATGCGAAATCCCCGGCGCTCCGGGCTTCGAGCAGCGCATTCGCCAGTTCGTGTTGGGCGAAATAAAACCCTTCGTTGACGACATCACCATTGACTCGATGGGCAGCATCATCGCAGTGAAAAAAGGGAAATCCAGCAAAAAAGTCATGGTTGCTGCCCACCTTGACGAGATTAGCTTCATCGTCACGCATATTGACGACGACGGCTTCCTACGCATCCACACCCTCGGCGGTTTTGACCCTAAAACACTCACCTCACAGCGGGTCATCGTACATGGAAGAGAAGATGTAATGGGC
>JALOMF010000060.1 GCA_025455635.1 Saprospiraceae bacterium
TATTGACAGCGTGTTCTACGAGTCGGCCATCAACGCTTTTGCGCAAGCGACCAAAATCATAGCAGCGGAAAAACTGCAAGCACAGTTCGCCGAGCGATGCGAGGGCATCGTGGTGCAGTCCTCCGGCATCGGTTGGGGCTTTCACGATGATTTAAAGGAATACCACTATGGTTGCTTCGGTACGAGGCCGAAAAGCTTGGGCCATCGGGAGGGTAAGCAGCGGCTGGTGGTGGATTGACGCAGCCCAATCGAACACATAAA
This sequence comes from Saprospiraceae bacterium, assembly GCA_025455635.1. Taxonomy (GTDB): domain Bacteria; phylum Bacteroidota; class Bacteroidia; order Chitinophagales; family Saprospiraceae; genus UBA6168. The sequence continues at coordinate 262 of JALOMF010000060.1, forward strand.
ACCACGACCGCTTGCCGCAGCTGGCCCGCCATTCTTCCTTGAAGCGAACACGGTCACGAAGATGCTTTTTTTGGTGGTGGCTGACGAACGTGGCGTTTTTTTTCTTTAAACTTGTTGATGAAAAATCACTGTACGTAACTGTTTGCATCGGTTTCGTCACCCAAAACTCCACTCTGGCACAAAAACGGAACGCTTCTTGCACTGGCGTTAGTCTCCTTCTCAAAACAAACGGTTGAAGTCGTGCCCACGCGGCACATCGTCTTGGCTAAATTCCCTCATATTTAAAATTTTCACTTTTGGACACGAACAAACACTAGGCTCATCACCTTTCCGTGTAGTTCCTATCCCTAAGCAAGCCCAAGCCCTTCCCGTTGTCACCTAATTTCCCGTTTTAGCACAAAGCCCTATTGCCCTCCATGCCTGCGCATCGTGCCCTGCACGCTGTGTCCCATGCTCCGTCTTTGGCGGTGCTGCTTTTGCCCTTGGCAAATGGTGGCCTTGGCATGTCATAAACTGGTATTTTGTCTCATTTACTAAAAATAAAAAATTGCTTTATGAAGAACATTTCGATGCTAGTGTGCCTGCTTTCGCTGCCATTTTTGGCAGCTTCGCAATCAAGTTTGCTGGCGCAAAAAGTACAGGCTGCCAAGGCCAAAAACCAGGTTTTCCAACAGCCAAGGCTCTTCCAGTTTGCGGGCCAAGCCAAGTCCGCCAGCCAGTTTGACGACCTCATTGCCGAAGGCCAAATGCTCACGCTCGACCTGGCCAGCCTGAACGAACTGCACAAGTCGGCCCCAGCTGCCCTCGAAATCGAACTGCCGAACGGCGGCCAAAAACCCATCCAACTGGAGCTGGTGCAGCACCAGTTGCTCACCGAGGACTTCAGCCTCGTCACCAGCGAATCGAACGGCCAACCCATTGATTATCAGCCCGGTGTGTATTATCGGGGCATCGTGAAGGGCGACTTGAACTCCATCGCCGCCATCAGTATCTTTGAGGACGAAGTCATCGGCGTCATCAGCACCGAAAAGGACGGCAACTTGGTGCTGGGCCGTGCCAATGGCTCGGTGAAGGCATCGGCCAACTATATTTTTTACAAAGAAAACGACCTGCTGCTCGAAAACAGCTTCGAGTGCGGCGCTGGCGAGGAGTCCGTTTCCGAAGGAAAAGACCACCTCGGCGAGGGCTACGAGAAAGTGGACAAATGCGTGCGGGCCTACTTGGAGGCAGAGTTCCAACTCGTGACCGAAAAAGGCGGTGCCGTGGGCGCTACCAACCACCTCACCGGCCTGTTCAACGCCGTGGCCGCCGCCTACCAAGCCGAAGCCATCACGACCTTCGTATCGCAAATCTTCACCTGGACCACCGCCGACCCTTATGCCACCAGTTCCTCTTCTGCAGCCCTGACCTCGTTCCGCAACTACCGGACGAGCTTCAACGGTGACGTGGCCCACCTCATTTCGAGGGGTGCCCCCACGGGCGGCGGCATCGCTTGGGTGGATGCGCTCTGCACCAGCTATGCCTACGCCTACAGCTTTATCAACAGCAATTACAGCAATTTCCCGACCTACTCCTGGTCGGTGAACGTACTGGCCCACGAGATGGGGCACAACCTCGGCTCCCCGCACACCCATGCCTGCGCCTGGAACGGCAACAACACGGCCATTGATGGCTGCGGCCCTGCCGTGGGTGCCAACGAAGGCTGCACCGCTGCCCTACCCGCTCAAGGCACGATGATGAGCTACTGCCACCTCGTGAACGGCGTCGGCATCAATTTCAACCTAGGCTTCGGCCCCCAGCCGGGCAATAGAATCCGGGCGGAAATCACAGGCGCACCATGCCTCACTACCTGCGCCACGGCTTGCCTCACCATCACCACGAGCGGCACCAATGTGGGCTGCGCAAACGGGAACAATGGCACAGCCACAGCCACGGCCACGGGCGGCAACAGCCCCTACACCTACGCCTGGTCAAATGGCGCAACGAGCCAAACCATCAGCAACCTCGTAGCGGGCACCTACACTGTCACCGTTTCGTCGGGCAGCTCCTGCGTGGGCACGGCTACACGGGTGGTGACTGCACCTGCCGCCATCACAAGCACGACCACCGTCACCAACACGAGCAACGGCCAGAACAACGGCGCCATCAACCTCACCGTGAGCGGCGGCACACCAGCCTACACGTTTGCTTGGTCAAATGGCGCTGCGACGGAGGACCTCTCCGGCCTAGCAGCCGGCACTTACACCGTCACGATAACCGACTCGAAGGGCTGTACGGGTACCCGGTCGGCCACCGTGGGCGCTGGCAGCACCCCGCCCATCAGCCTCAGCTTCACAGTGACCAATACCAACACCGGGCAGAACGTGGGCGCCATCAACCTCACGGTGTCCGGCGGCGTGGCCCCGTTCACCTACCTCTGGTCGAATGGTGCTACCACCGAGGACCTCTCCGGCCTAGCTGCTGGCAACTACGCTGTGACCGTGACTGGCTCGAACGGCACCACCAAAACAGGCAGCGCCACTGTGGGCACCAACTCCACGGGCGGCAGCGGCTGCACCTCAGTGAACCTGCCCTACTCCGAGAGCTTCGAGGCGGGCCTGGGCGCCTGGACCCAAGCCACCAACGACCAGATGGACTGGACCCGGCTTTCGGGCAGCACGCCGACAGCGTCCAGCGGCCCCGACAATGCCGCAAATGGCAGCTTCTACGTTTACACCGAAGCCACAGGGTTCACCAACAGAACGGCGCACCTGCTCAGCCCCTGCTTCAATATTGCGGGCATGACCAAGTTCCAAGTCACTTTCAACTACCACATGTTCGGCTCGCAGATGGGTACTTTGCGCCTCCAGTTCAGCCTCAACGGCGGCACTACTTGGAGCACCATCTGGACCAAGCAGGGCAACCAAGGCAATTCGTGGAAGCCGCTTTCGCTCAATTTCACCAACAACGGCGGCACGAGCATCCGGTTCCGCATGTTCGCCACCACAGGCGGCGACAGGAGCGACATGGCTTTTGACAACATTGCGGTAACGCAAACCAGCAGCCTTGCAAACGGGGAAATCGAAGCCGAAACCAGCATAGAACTCAACGCAGATGCCCAAGAAAATGCACTCAGCCTCAGCCCGAACCCCGTGGCCAACGAACTGACGGTGGCCTTTTTCTCGGAGCAGGAGCAAACTGGGAAAATCAGCATCAGCGACCAGACCGGAAGGACACTATCATCTGAAACTATGAAGGCTGCCGAAGGCAACAACTACTTCCAACTCGACGTGGCGGCACTGCCCGCTGGCCTCTACTTCCTCACTGTGGAGGAGGGCCAAACCCGCCGGGTGGAGCGTTTTGTTGTGCTTCGCTAAAAACACATAAATCCTTAAATTTCAACTGTTTAAAATTCTATTTGGCGGCTGTGCTCATCCGGGCACAGCCGTTTTTTATTGGTGTTTCACAAAAACAAAAAGCCCCTGTTTTGCCAAAAAAACTACTTTTGGGCAAAACATTTCATCATGAAAAAAACAACCAACCGCCGTACCGCCATGAAGAACATCGCACTTGGCACTGCCTCTGCATTGGCACTACCTTCACTCAGCGCCAGTGCCCCAATCCGCAGTCCGCAATCCCTGTCTGCCGAACAGGCAGGCGAAATCCGAAATCAATTCGCCCACAGCGTTTGCCGCTGGTGCTTCGGCTCCATGAAGCTGGAGGAACTCGCCGAGCAGGTGAAGCCGATGGGCATCACGTCCATCGAGCTGACCACGCCCGACGAGTGGCCGATTTTGAAAAAATATGGCTTGACCTGCGCCTTGGGCGCCCATCCCGAACAAAGCCTTACCGAAGGCTACAACCAGCCTGGCCTCCACGAAATGCTCAACAAGCGCTACTTCGAACTGGCGGAAAAAGCGGCCAGTGCGGGCATCCCTACCATCATCGTCTTCTCTGGCAACCGCAAGGGGCTGGACGACAAACTGGGCGTTGATTTTTGCGCAAAAGGCATCGAGCCACTGGCCAAATACGCCGAAAAGCTTGGCGTTCAGGTAGTTATGGAACTGCTCAACAGCAAGGTGAACCACCCCGACTACCAGTGCGACCGAACCCCTTGGGGCGTGGATTTGGTGGAAAAAGTCGGCTCGCCCAATTTCAAGCTGCTCTACGACATCTACCACATGCAGATCATGGAGGGCGACGTGATTGCCACCATCAAAAAGCACAAGGACCATATCGGCCACTACCACACCGCCGGGGTGCCGGGCCGCAACGAGATTGACGAGACGCAGGAGTTGTACTACCCCGCTATCATGCGGGCCATCGCCGAGACGGGCTACAATCGCTACGTGGCGCAGGAGTTCATTCCGAAGGCAAAGGATGGAATGGCGTCGTTGCGGAAGGCGGTGGAGCTTTGCAATGTTTGATTCCCTCAAATTTGATGGAGTTAAAGGCATCGAAATCGAGGCGTTTAAAACCATGCGCTTGCATGGAAATGGCTTTAATCCCTGCGAAATCGAAGGAATTGGTTATTTAAAGTGGTGGATTCCACTACTTTGGGTAATTCTAATCTCCTCGAATTCGATGTGATTAATCTGGTCGAATTCGACCAGATTAGCTTTTAAAGGTAACGGATTCGTTAGGTTTAGCCAGTTTTCTAATTGTATCGAATTCGAAAGAATTGGGTCTAATTTGGTGGAATTCCACCAAATTAGACCCAACCACTTTCAATTCTAATCACATCGAATTCGATGTGATTAGAATTTCAAAAGACAAACACTATGGCAAAAGCACACACTTCTTTAGTTGTTGACAATTTCACAATTCGGCTATACAACATCGATAAAGAAGATTTCTTCTCACTTACCGATATGGCAAAGAAATCCAGCCCACGAACCGAAATAGTGATTCAAAACTGGATGAGAAGTAGAAACACAATAGAGTTTCTTGGGCTTTGGGAAAGTCTGAACAACCCAAATTTTAATCACATCGAATTCGATGTGATTAAAAGCAAAATTGGCTTGAACACTTTCGTCCTTTCTGTCAGTGATTGGGTGAATAGCACCAATGCAATTGGAATAAAAGCAAGTGCAGGCCGCTACGGTGGAACCTATGCACACAAGGACATCGCTTTTGAGTTCGGCTCTTGGCTGAATCCATCGTTTAAGTTGCTGATTATCAAAGAATTCCAGCGCCTAAAAACCGACGAATCCACCCGCCTCGGCCTCGACTGGAACCTCAAGCGGCAGCTCGCCAAGGCCAACTGGTACATCCACACCGAGGCCGTGCGGGAGCACCTCGTGCCCATCATTGACTGGCACACCAAGCGGGAAGCCTACGCCCAAGCCAGCGAGGCCGACCTGCTCAACCTTGCCCTCTTCGGCATGACCGCCCGTGAGTGGAAGGCCGCCAACCCCGACCTCTCCGGCAACCTCCGTGACCATGCATCCACCGAGCAACTGCTCGTGCTCGCCAACCTCCAATCCCTCAACGCCAAGCTGCTGGAATGGGACAGCCCCAAGGAGCAGCGCCTCGAAATCCTGAACAAAACCGCAAGAGAACAGATGGAAATCCTCGTGAACACACGTGCCATCAACAACCTGAAACAGCTGGAAAGCGGCGGAGCGGGCTTTGTAGAAGGTTGATTTTCAATGTTTTGCAAAAAAAATGCGGCACCAGTCAGACCAGTGCCGCACGAGCTTAATTTCACAAAAGCGTTTTCTTAATTCCTTCCGAAGTTGTAGCTGAAGCCCAGCGAGACGTTCGTCCCGAATGTTTGGCCAACTATCTTCGTGTCTTTGTCGTCGTTGTACCTGCCGTTGTCGTCCTGGTCTTGGTAGAAAACGGATTCTTGGTTCAGGAGGTCACCAAAGGTCAGTTTCAGTTCCCCAAAATTGCCGATGCGCTTCGTCAGCTGCAGGTCCAGCACGGTGCGGGGGTTCTCCCAAGTGTGCAGGTACTGGTCTTGGCCCACCACCCAGATGCGGCGTCCGATGCGGTTCACGAGGGCCGTTGCACTGAAGCCGTGGGTGCGGTTGTCGTAGTTCAGGCCACCGTTGATGAGGTAGGGCGACTGGCCGAACAGCGGGCGCTCCCTTGCTCCTGGCAGCGTGCTGATGTCCACGTCGGAATAAATGTAGGACAGGTTGCCAAAGAAAGTCACGTCACGCAGCGCCGGGGCAATCCGGTTCAGCCGCAAGCGGAACTCCAGCTCGGCACCGAGGTCAATGGCGCTCGGCACGTTGCGCCACTGGAAGTTGCGAGTGCCAGCGCCTTGGGCGTTGTTGTAAAACTGCTCGATGGGGTTGTCGAATTTTTTATAAAAAACCGAAACGGCGAAATACTGCGAGCCTTTGCGGTAGGTCTCGTAGCGCAGGTCGGCGTTCAGAACCGTGGTTCGCTTGAGGTCGGGGTTGCCGTCCACGCCAGCGAAGAGGAAGAAGTCGAAGAACGAGAAGGGCGCCAGTTCCCGGAAATTGGGGCGGGCAACGGTCTTGGCCACCGAGGCCCGGATGTTGGTGCTGTCGCTGAGGGCAAAAATCAAGTGGGCGCTCGGCAGCACGTCCACCAAGGTTGTGTCAAGTTCGACTGGCGTGGTGCTCAACACCTTGAACGAACTAAGTTCCTGCTGGAAGCTCTCCACCCGTGCGCCGCCGATAAAACGGAGGCGGCTCGTCAGTGCTTGCTCGAACATGCCGTAGCCAGCCAACAGCCTAGAGCCAGCGTCGTAACTGTCAGAGCGGTCGGTGGTTTCCTTCATGCGGAAGCCATCGCCGCCGATGTTTTTTGGGTCAAAAATCTGGTCAATCGGCAGCGAGTACAGTTCCGGCGAAGTCTGGAACGAAGAGATGAAGCCGAACAAACGGGCATCGAACTCCCGGTCTTTGACTTCAGACATGCCGCCCAGCTTGAACGTTCCTTTTTTGCTGCCCAAATAATAGGGCACGGCGAGGTCAACCCGCCCAGTGTAGAAGTTTTCGGCTTGCTCGGCAAAAAAATTGCCCGCAAAGTTCGGGGAAGGGTTGCCGAAAGGCACAACTGCCTGAAACGCTTCCTCCTCGCCAGCTTCCAAATTTTTCAGGTACAGCATCCGACGGTACGATGGGATGTTCCGGCCCAAGCGGTTGTAGCCCAAGCCCCAGGTCAGCTTGACTTGCTTGTCGGTGAGCGCATGCTCGCCCAACAACTGGCTGGAGAACATCGAGTTGCTGGTGTAAAACATGGAGTTGGAGCGCTCCAAGCGAGCCTGTTCGATGTTTTCCCCAGTCCGCTCAAAAAGCTGGTCGTCGCTGGACACGGTGTAGGTGTTGTTCAACTGGATTTTGCTGCGGTCAGACAGTTTGTAGGCAAAATTCAGCAGGCCGCCCAGGCTCACGTTTGTTTTGTAAATGCGGTCAGTATAGCTGTAAAGCTGCGACTGGTCCACGTTGAAGTCGCTGCGCTCGCCGGTCACGATTCTGGGTGAATTGCTGTACGTGAGCGCACCCACCATGCCCAGCTTGCCGAAGCTGCGCCCGCCCGAAAACTGGAGGCTCATGGACGGCCTCAAGCTGCTTTCGTCGTTGATGGCCCAGTCGTTGGGGAACGCCCCGGCGTACTTGGCCTGGTTCCCGCTGTTGACGTTGAAACTGTCGCGGGTGACGCTTTTCAACGCCGTCGGCAATGCCCTTTTCCCATCGTCAAAACCGAGCCAGTCGGTGTTGCCGCCCTCGTAAGATTTGTAGTTTTTGAAGGTGCTCTGCGAGTTGTAGCCCGTGCTGATGCTCAGGTTGGCGAAGCCCTCCTGCGGAATTTCCTTCGTGTTCAACTGCACGACGCCACCTGCCCATTCGCCCGGCAGGTCAGGCGTTGCGGTTTTGTAAATGATGAGGTTGTCGAGCAGGTTGGAGGGAAAAATGTCAAAGGAAAACGCCCGCTTGTCCGGCTCGGTGCTGGGCAGGCTGAGGCCGTTGATGAGCGCCGTGTTGTAGCGGTCGCTGAGGCCCCGGATGACCACGTAGCGGTTGTCCTGTACGCTGGCGCCGCTCACCCGCTTGAGCACGTCGCTGGTGTTGCGGTCGGGCGAGAGCTTCATTTGCTCCGCCGAAATGCCTGTCACCACGGCCACGCTTTTTTGCTGGAGCAGCATCAGGTTGGCGTAGGAGTTGCGCTTGGCAGCAGCCGTCACCACCACTTCTTGGAGTGTTTCCGTCCCCGTTCCGAGGGCAAAATCCATTTTGATGTTCTCGCCGCCCTTGATGTCGAGGTCGGTCACTTTTTGGGGCTGGTAGCCCGTGAAGCTGATTTCCAGCGTGTACTTGCCGGGGTCGAGTTTCAGGTCAAACGAGCCGTCAATGTCCGACACGGTGCCAGTGCCAGTTTCGACGACCAGCACGGAAGCACCGATGAGTGTCTCGTTGTTGGTCTCGTCGGTGATGATGCCGTAAATCCGGCCAGTTTGTGAAAAAAGGAAATTGGCGAAGCAGAACACCAGGCCAATAGTGAAGAGTAATTTAAACGCTTTCATGTGAAATTGTAATTGTGAAATTGAAGCCGCAAAGTTCGGTAGGCCACTGGCGCTATTCGGGTTTTCAAGTTTAAGTTTAGGTTAAGCGGAGGTTATGTTTTTACCCGCCCACGTCCTGTTTGTCACTGCCAACGGGGATTTGCAGCGCATCGCTTGCCGTGTTTTCGCAGGTCGGAGCGGTAGGAAGGAATGCAAACTGCCCCCATTTCGGTCAGAGGACCACATTTCAGTTGCCCAAGTGGAAGATGCTGGTGCCTTGCTGCTTCATTGTGACGATTGGAGGTCATTTGGTTCGCAGCATATTGGGAAAAGCCAAGCCCTACAGCGCTTTTAGGCATTGATGGATAAACCACACAATGGGTTGTTGGAGGATTGCGCATGCATTTCAAGCCCGACATTACCCCCTGCTTTCTTTTCTTTGTGGCCAATTTTAAAATCACCATGCAAGACCCACTCCACGAACTCCATTCCCTCCTCGACCTCCTCCGCCTCGAAAAGCAGAAGGACTTCGAGCAGTTCCAAGCCTACGTGCAGCGGCTTCCGCTGCCGGAGCGGGTGGCGGAAGGCTATGCCTGGCATCCAGTGGAGGTGGATAAAACGGGGTTTACCTACGGCGAGCGGGCCTTCGTCACCGTGCAGCGCACCAAGGTGAGCTTGGTTCCGCACCAGTTCCGGGCGGGGCAGCCCGTGCGGTTCTTCACGGCGGCGGCGGTGGACGATAAAAGGCCGGAGCAGTCGGGGGTTATCCACTCCATTGCCAAGGGCAAAATGAAAATCGTGCTGAACGCCAAGGACCTGCCCGACTGGGTCAACGCTGGCTCGCTGGGTGTGGACCTGGAGTTCGACGAACGCAGCTATGTGGAGATGGAAAAGGCCATGAAGCGGGTGATGGAGGCCAAGCCCAACAGCCGTTTGGCAGAGCTGCGGGCCGTTTTGTTGGGGCAAAAACCTGCCCATTTTCAGGAGCTGCCCTACGTCGAAATCCCGAAACTGAACGATGCCCAGAACCGGGCCGTGAACGAAATCCTCGCCGCCTCCGACGTGGCGGTGGTGCATGGCCCGCCCGGCACGGGCAAGACGACGACGCTGGTGCAGGCCATCCGGCAGCTTTGCAAGACGGAGAACACGGTGCTGGTCTGCGCCCCCAGCAACTCCGCCGCCGACCTGCTCACCGAGCGCCTCAGCGACGAGGGCTTGCAGGTGCTGCGCCTCGGCAACCTCTCCCGGGTGGAGGACAGCATCGTGCGGCACACGTTGGAAGCCCAGATTGCAGCGCACCCCGAAAGCAAGAACATCAAAAAAGTGCGGATAGAGGCGGCGGAGACGAGGCGGCAGGCGCAGCGTTTCAAGCGGCGCTTCGGGCAAGCCGACCGGGACGAGCGCAACCACCTCTTCCGGCAAGCGGGCGAACTCAGCGGCTGGGCCAATCGGCTGGAAGACCTGCTGACGGAGCAGATTCTGGACTCGGCGCAGGTCATCACCTGCACGCTCGTCGGCAGTACGCACAAGGCGCTGGGCACCCGCCATTTCCGCACGGTGGTGATCGACGAGGCGGCGCAGGCGCTGGAACCCGGCACCTGGATCCCCATTACCCGTGCCAACAAGGTCGTGCTGGCGGGCGACCCTTTTCAGTTGCCACCCACGGTGAAATCGGAGCAGGCCCGGCGGGCGGGGCTGTCCATCACGATGATTGAAAAATGCCTCCAGCGCATCCCCCGCACCAGCCTACTGACGGTGCAGTACCGCATGAACCACCGCATCATGGAGTTCTCGAACCAGTGGTTCTACCAAGGCAAACTGACCGCCGCCGAGGACGTTGCGGAGCACTCTCTGGACATCGAGGCACACGCCCCCGTGCTGTTCATTGACACGGCGGGCACGGGCTTCGAGGAACGATTTAACGAAAAAACGCAAAGCCGCTTCAATCCCGAAGAGTTCCAACTGCTGTGCGAGCACCTGCTATTGCTACTCGCCGCCCACGAGGGCAAGGAGCTGCCTAGCATCGCCCTCATCTCCCCCTACAAAGAGCAGGTGATGCACATGCAGGACACCGTGGCCGAGGACAGCACTTTAAAGGATAAAGGATTGGACATCAATACGATAGACGGCTTCCAAGGCCAAGAACGGGACGTGGTGTATATCTCGCTGGTGCGCAGCAATGCCAAATGCGAAATCGGCTTCCTGACCGACTACCGCCGCATGAACGTGGCCATGACCCGTGCCAGGAAGCTGCTCGTCATCGTCGGGGACAGCGGTACAGTGGGGGCGGATTTGTTTTACCAAGCGCTGTTGGAGTATTGCGAGACGCATGGTGGGTACCAGACGGCTTGGGAGTATATGATGAAGTAGCGTTGGCTTTAGCCGGCGTGGGTATTTTGATTTAAGATATAAGATGTTAGCTATACGATTTTAGATTTGGGGGGCAGGGGGCTAACCCGCCAAGAGGGTCTCCATTTGCTGTTTGAACCACGCCGTCCTCGACAATTCGGACTTGCCGATATTTTGCCGTTGCGGCAATTGCGTTGCTTGGTTTTTCATCGGGAAAACTTTGTAAAACGTCTCAAAATCGTCGCTGCGGAGGTCTATAACTTTGAACCAAGGTGCTCTATGGTTCGGATAAAGCTATCAAAATGGGGACACGCTTGCCTGATTTTACCAAGCCCAATGTCTTTGGCGATGATTATGCCGTCCTCCACCTTGTCATAGCGTTTGTTGGTGACTGCCTCTAATCGTTTTGAAGGAGCCGTCAATGGGCTATCGTTGATGTGTTAAGGTGTTTCAAAGGCATTGCGGATTGCTTCAAAACTGCCTTTGGGAATAAGCAAATCCAAACTCAGCCAATCTTCCATCATCTGAGGGTCAGAAAATAACAGTGCCTCGAATTCATGCAATTGAAAATATGGGATAAACTTGTGGTTGTGAAGGTTTGGGGACGAAAGCACATCCTGCTTCACTGCATTTTCGATGGCCAGCACTTTGTCAATTGGGGCCAAATGCATACTGTCCTTGTAACCTGGGTATTTCTTTGACATGCCGTACAAATCAACCATTGTGGTGACAAAGGCATCTTTATCATTGTTCAACCACTTAACGATGTTGTATTTCAACCTTCCATAGGTGAACCCACCATCCAAGCTGCTCGGATTCAATAGGATTCCCATTTCGATGAAGTGCGGGCGAAGAACCTTATCGGCAAATTGCTCTTCAGTAAGCCCTTCGCAAAGCATATTGACTCGTATCATGGTCGGCCTCCAATTAAATTTTTCTGCCAAAGCTCACCAAGCGAATATTCGTCGAGCCAATTTTCCAATTTTTCCTCGTCAAGCCGGGTAAAGAAAGATGCACCGTTTTTATGCTCTACCACAACAATATAGTTCGCCTCAAACTCGGAAACCAAGTTCGGTGATTGGGTGGAAACAATAAGCTGTGCAGCATGGGAAGCCTTCCTGAAAAGCCCCGCAAGTATTTGAATAGCCATTGGATGAAGGCCCAATTCTGGTTCATCCAAAAGTATCAAGCTCGGCAGTTTGG
>JALOMF010000061.1 GCA_025455635.1 Saprospiraceae bacterium
ACAGCATCGAGAGCCATCAAAAAGTAGCCATGTCTGACGAGCATGTTTTTAAGATTGAAGTGCAGTTTATAGAGTGACAAGTGAGGTTGAAATTGAATAAAAAAAGCCGGAGCGCATGAACTGCCTCCGGCTTTTTTATTGTTCCACGTGGAACAATCAGCTAATTGCCTGCTCAAAAATTATCCATCAACCAAGATTTGAAAGGCGAAAAACCTGTGCCCATCTTCACGGAATGTTTCTCTTTTGATGCCAAAATAGCCAGCCGTTCAGGCACCTCAATTTTCTGACCAAGCACTCTTTCGACGTCAGGTAGAAATTTGGAAGGGTGGGCGGTCTCCAAAACTACCCCCCTTGTTGTGCCAGGCTTTTTTGACTGATACTGCTCAAGTGCCAGTATGCCAACTGCGCCATGCGGGTCAATAACGTACCCATATTTTTGAAACACCTGACGCATCGCCTCTTCTGTTTGAAGGTCATTGAAGGCATATCCTTTGATGTCCTCTTTCATATTGTTCCACGTGGAACCATATAGGTTCAGCATCCTTGCAAAATTGGAGGGGTTGCCCACGTCCATTGCATTGGAGAGCGTAGGCACTGATGGGCGAGGGGTGTATTCGCCAGTGCCCAAGTAAGCCGGAACTACGTCATTGGCGTTGGTGGCAGCTATGAATTGATGGATGGGCAAGCCCATTTTTTTGGCAAAAATACCAGCAGTCAGGTTGCCAAAATTGCCGCTAGGAACACAAAAAACCACTGGCTTGCCATCTGCTGGTAGTTGTTTGTACGCCTCAAAATAATAGAAGGACTGAGGTATAAGCCTAGCGATATTGATGGAATTGGCGGAACTGAGCCTTATCTGGCTAGTCAAATCCTTGTCCAAAAAAGCCTGCTTGACCAGTGCTTGACAGTCATCAAAAGTGCCATCCACTTCAATGGCAGAAACGTTTTCACCAAGGGTGGTCAACTGCTTTTCCTGCAAGTGGCTGACCTTGCCGGAAGGGTAGAGTATCACCACTTTGATGCCCGGCGTCTTGTAAAATCCCGCTGCGACTGCGCCCCCAGTATCACCAGAAGTGGCCACCAGTATCACCAGTTCCCGCTCATTTCCACGGTTAAAATAGCTCATCAACTGCGCCATGAACCTTGCACCGAAATCCTTGAAAGCCAAAGAAGGCCCGTGAAATAGCTCCAAAATATAAGTCCCATCATTGAGCCTAACTACAGGTGCAGGGAAGTTGATGGAGTTCTCGATGATGGCACGAAGGTCTGCTTCAGGTATTGCGCCATTGAATAGCTGCTTGCAAATCTCAAAGCCAATCTCTTGAAACGAGTAATCCTTTAAATTCTGGATGAAAGAATCAGGAAGTTGAGGTATGGCCTCAGGCATGAACAGGCCATTGTCATCGGGCAGGCCCTTGAAAACAGCTTCTTGCAGGGAAACAAAACTGGTGGTATTTTTTGTGCTGAATAAGCGCATTCGTCAATTTTTTTTAGCGGCTTTAGTGGTTATGGGCTAGGAGTAAACATGCCCTAGCATTTAATCGCACCCTCTTGGTTGATGGGCGATATGTACAAGTCATGTTCGATTTTTGCTTGGGCATAAACCCGTTTCATGGCCTCGCCAACTTCTTCGGCTATCAGGCTGTTTGCACTGAGCGCAAAAATGGATGGTCCCGCACCAGAGATACTGCACCCCAATGCACCGGCCTTCATCACCGCTTCTTTTACTTCGTAGAAATGGGGGATGAGCCTCGCTCGTTGTGGCTCGATAATCACGTCCTGCAAAGAGCGGCCAATCAGCGAAATATCCGAATTGTAAAGCCCGATGATGAACGACCCCATATTGGCGCTTTGCTGGATGAATTTCTTCAAAGGAACAGCATCGCTTAGGATGCTCCGGGCGTCCTTCGTCAGCACTTCCACATGCGGATAAATCACCGTAGCATAGATGCCCCTTGGCATGGGCAGGCGATGGAAGTCCATCGTTTCATTGTCACGGATGAGCACTAAGCCACCCATCAGCGAAGGTGCGACATTATCGGCGTGCCAGCCACCAGAGGCCAAGTACTCACCTTGGAGCGCAAAAGGCAATAAATCCTTCTTCTCCAGCGGGCGTTTCAAAAGCTCATTGATGGCCATGACCCCAGCCACTGCGCTAGCGGCACTGCTGCCCAAGCCGCTTCCGATGGGCATTTTTTTGTGCAATTCCATCTCGATGCCACGGCCTGTTTCACCGAGATGTTCGAGCAGTTTTAGCGCTGCAAATCCAGCAGTGTTTTTTAGTGGGTCGTAAGGCAGCTTGCCCTGTGCGCCCGAAATGAGCGTGATGCGAAGCCCCGGTGTGTCGCTGAATCGAACAGTGATTTCGTCGCCCGGTTGTTCCAAGGCAAACCCCATGACGTCGAAGCCTACGGCGGCATTTCCAACAGAAGCGGGGGCAAAGACTTTTATTCCTGGTTGCATAGATTGGTTTGTAGTTTCAAAAGAAGCGCCAAAAATAGGACTTATACGAAAAAGTTTGAAATTGTCCTCCGTTGCCCAACAGCAGCTTGGGAGAGGTGGTTTTTTGATTTTATTTTTAAATATACAATAAATAATTAAATCAAAAAATAACCCCTGCAAAGCTACGCCTTGTCTCCTGTCCGTTTGTTTAACTTTGCCCACATGGACGATTTTCGTTTAAAAAAATGGCGGCTTATACTCGGCAAGCAGTCCGACCCGGAGGCCGAGGTAGCGCTAGGGGGCGATTCGGCTGGCATGGACAACGTGTTGGAGGCACTTTACAACACGGAGCGTAAAGGCGGTCTGGGAGCTTCATCCCCGAACGTCAACCGCTGGCTCGGCGATATCCGGCAGTATTTTCCAACATCGGTCGTACAGGTCATGCAAAAGGACGCCGTGGAGCGCCTCGAACTCCACCGCCTGCTGATGGAGCCGGAACTGCTGCAAATGATAGAGCCGGACGTCAGCCTCGTGGCCACCATGCTTTCCTTGAACAAGGTGATGCCGGCCAAGACCCGTGAGACCGCCCGCATGGTCATCAAAAAAGTGGTGGAAGAACTGGAGAAAAAGCTACGCAATCCGCTCCAGCAAGCCATTGATGGTGCTTTGAGCCGCTCGGTGCGCAACCGCAGGCCAAAGCTCAACGAAGTGGATTGGAACCGAACCATCCGACTCAATTTAAAACACTACCAACCTGATTATCAGACAGTTATACCAGAAACTATCGTCGGTCACGGTAGAAAAGGCCAGTCGCTTCGGCATATCATACTGTTGGTTGACCAAAGCGGTTCGATGGCTTCCTCGGTGGTGTATGCTGGGGTGATGGGTGCTATCATGGCTTCGCTCAGGTCGGTGCGTACCCATTTCATCGCCTTCGACACGGCGGTGGCTGACCTGACCAACGATATGAAAGACCCCGTTGACCTGCTCTTCGGCGTACAGTTGGGCGGCGGCACGGACATCAACAAGGCGCTTGGCTATGCGCAGGCTTTGATTAAAATCCCGTCGGATACCATTTTGGTGCTCATCAGCGACTTGTTCGAAGGGGGCAACCAAACGGAGATGCTCAAAAAAGCTGCGGCCATTAAAGCGTCGGGGGTGAACTTTATCGTTTTACTGGCTTTAGACGATAAGGGCACTCCTGCTTTCGACAAGTCATTGGCTGCAACCTTGGCCTCGCTTGACATTCCCAGCTTTGCCTGCACGCCCGATAAATTCCCAATGCTAATGGAGGCGGCCATTGCCAAAAAGGACTTGACCAACTGGGGCCAGGCGTAGGCTAGATTTTTTTCCACAGAAAACAAGCTGGAAAGCGGCCATGCATTGAGGAAAGAATTTCTACTTTTGCGGCACAAAATAATCTTTGGTTGGGCTGCATTTTTTTTGAAACTGTCGAGAAAACTTGTCAAGAGGCATTCAGTTGATTTTTCAACCAGGTGAATTCCCTGTGGATTTGCTTTTCCTTCAAACTACCGACACCCAATCCCCACGAATCAATCTACATTATGACAAATGCTATGGTCGAAGTAAAAATTTTCTCAGGAACAAACTCCATCTACCTTTCGGAAAAGATAGCTGATTATTATGGCCAGCCCCTTGGCGATATTTCGGTGAACCGTTTCAGCGATGGCGAGATGCAGCCGGTCATCAACGAGTCGGTACGAGGTGCTTATGTTTTCTTGATTCAGTCCACGTTTGCCCCTGCCGAAAACCTGATGGAGCTGTTGCTGGTCGTGGATGCCGCCAAGCGTGCCTCGGCGGGATACATCACAGCCGTCATCCCCTACTTCGGTTACGCCAGGCAAGACCGGAAGGACAAGCCACGTGTGCCCATCTCTGCCAAGCTCATCGCCGAACTACTGCAGGCGGCAGGCGTCAACCGGGTAATGACCATGGACTTCCATGCCGACCAGATTCAGGGCTTCTTCGACATCCCAGTTGACCACTTGAAGAGCGAGGCCATCTACATTCCCCACTTGGAAAAAATGGACTTGACCGATGCGCTCTTTGCATCACCGGACGTGGGCGGCGTGAAGCGGGCCAGAACCTATGCCAAGCATTTTGGCAAAAACCTCGTCATCTGCGACAAGTACCGCAAGAAGGCCAATGAAATAGCCGAGATGACCGTCATAGGCGACGTGAAGGGAGCGGACGTGATTCTGGTAGATGACCTAGTGGACACCGCCGGGACACTGTGCCGAGCCGCCGACATTATCATGAAGGAAGGAGCCAAAAGCGTTCGTGCCATCTGTACGCATCCTGTGCTTTCGGGAAAAGCATTCGAGAACATCGAAAAGTCAATGCTCCAAGAACTGATCGTTTGCGATACCATCCCGATTTCGTCAACGAAGCGCCCTGAGAAAATCAAAGTGCTCTCCACTGCAAAACTTTTCGCTAGGGCAATACGAAATACGCACGAGCACCGCTCGATATCAGCGCTGTTCATTGAGGGCTAAACCGCCACACTATCCGGGATTGAACTTATAGTTTTGTGTGCTTGCTAGCGACTCTGCCTAGGAAATATCCTCGTCGTCGTCATCTTCTAAATCCAAGTCCTGAGTGAACGTACTCAAGAACTCACCAATAGCTTTTGTGGCATTGCCCACTTTGTCATAATCTACTTTGTAGTGGATGAACTTGCCATCACGCACCGTAAGTACGATGCCAGCAGACCTCAATATGCGGAGGTGCTGGGATGTGATAGATTGCTCCAACTTTAAAGTGTTGTAGATTTTGTTGACGTTGATAGTCTCGTGTTGGTCTATAAACTCGAGTATTTGCATGCGCAGCGGATGCGCCAACGCCCTGAGTATCTCCGACGACGCCTGTAGCTTGTCATCGTTGATGCTTACCTTAGCCTTTCTCATAGAAGTCAATATTTTTGGCAAAAACGAAGTTGTAGAGGCAAATATGCGCTAATTATTTATCTTTTCAAAAAAGTTATAAAAAAAATGCTGTAAGCCCGATGTGGGTTTACAGCATTTCTGGTATGCCTTAACAATAGACTTTGTTCGACGGCGCAGCCAGTGCGCGGGCAAGAAACCACCAATTACATTGATGGCCATGCCTTTAGAAATAGGATTGTTGCTTCGTCCAAGCACACAGTTCCTCACATGCCGCTAATGGGTAGCGCATGAAGAAATGAGCATGCTTGTGCTTAACGAAGCTTAGGCAGCCAAATCCTCCACCAATTTGGAGATTTGTCCTAAACGATCCTTGTCCAAACCGTAAAAAATGAATTTTCCTTGACGCTCAGTGGCAACAACGCCAGCCCTGCGCAGGATGGCCAAGTGCTGGGAAGCCACAGACTGTTCGAGCCTCAACTTGATGTAGATGTCTGTTACGGTCATCTTTTCATTCTCCTCAAGCAGGTCAATGACGCGCTGGCGGAGTTTGTGGTTGATGGCCCGAAGCACCAGCACGGCTTTGCGCAGTTCTGCGTAGTCGAGTTGGATTTCTTCTTTTCCCTTCTTGAGCACAATCGTCTCGCTCTTTTGCTTTCTCATATTATGTCTTTTTTTTAAATTGGTTAAAAAATTGGAAAAACCAAGATTTAAGTTTTCTCAAATTAATAAAATCTTCATACCTCCAAACCAAGAACTATACCAATCGAAGTGATTGCAGTCCTTCGTAATGCTTAAAGTACGTGAAATCAGGGCGAAAATAAAAGCACATTTTTAAAATTCAAAGAAAATAAAAAGTATAATTTTCTTTTATATGACTTTATTTTACTGCACTTTCATGCGGTTTTGCTAGTATTTTGCTGTGAGGAAGTAATGTTGGGAGGTTTGAGGTACATCGGTACACAAAACGAAATATTTGCAAAAAACCCATTAGTCCAAGCCACATTTGATAGTGAAATTAATTGAGCAGCACTATTGTTTTTCACTTTGCTGAACTCAAAAAGCGGGTGCGCTAGCACATCTTTGCACTTCTCCGTGCCATTTCCACAAAAAATCACCCGGCGGTCAAAACCCAAAAAGCCAGCAACAGCGTCACTGTCAATTATACTTGGCGCCGGTGGGGTCACGGCTAGGCCCTGTGCCGTAAACACCGCCATGTACACCTCCATCCTCCTGGCATCTATCATGGAGCAGTAAAGCGCAGCATCATCCTGCACCTCCTCAAATGCGGCATTGGCAAGCGCCGCCAAGGTACTTACTGTGATAAGTGGTTTGCCCAATGTATAGCAAAGCCCCTTCGCCGTGGAAAAACCCACCCGCAGCGATGTGTACGACCCCGGCCCCTCGCTCACTGCCACCGCATCAAGGTCGGCAAGGCCGTGCCCTGCATCGGACATACAGCGCTCTATGAGCAAGGTGATGACCCTCGAATGCTCGTTCTGCCCAGAAGATTCGTGCATAGATAGTACCTCCTGGCCCCTACTCAGGCACACGGAACACACATCAGTGGCCGCCTCAATGTTCAAAATCAATGGTGTCGTTGTATTCACTGCTGTTTTTGCTAATTTTGCACCGCATCTCGCAAGGCGCAACTTATGAAAATCGGCCTACCATACCGCTGTTTGTAGCTATGCTACCTTACCTCGCAGCCCCATCGGGGCGAATGGCAATTTCATTTTCACAAATTATACCGCCTGTTTGCAGCGCAAAATTCTAAAAAAAGCTCATGTTAGATAAACTCGAATCCATCCGAAGCAACTTTATCAATTTGGAGGAACAAATGTCGGACCCCGGCATCGTCAACGACCAAGCCCGCTACACCAAAATCAGCAAGGAATACTTCAAGCTGAAGGAGGTAGTGGACGCCTACCTTGAGTACAAAAAAGTGCTCGAAAACATCGAGGGCGCCAAAGAGCTGCTCAGGGAGAAAGACGAAGAACTGCGGGACATGGCCAAGCTCGAACTACAAGAGCTGGAACCCCGCCGTGACCAATTGGAAGGGCAGCTCAAGACCCTGCTCATACCACGTGACCCGGAAGATGGCAAGGACATCATCTTCGAAATCAGGGCGGGCACGGGCGGTGACGAGGCCAGCCTTTTTGCGGGCGACCTCTTCCGAATGTACACCAAGTACTTTGAGTCGCAAGGCTGGAAAACAGAGCCGCTTTATGAAAACGAAGGCACCGTAGGCGGCTACAAGGAGGTATCGGTGGAGGTGCGGGGCAGCGACGTGTACGGCAAGATGAAATTCGAGTCGGGCGTACACCGGGTACAGCGGGTGCCCGATACCGAGACCAAGGGCCGGGTGCACACCAGCGCTGCTACCGTGGCCGTGATGCCCAAAATGGAAATGGAGGACGTGAACATCAACCGCTCCGACCTCAAGATTGATACCTTCCGCTCAAGTGGCGCCGGCGGCCAGCACGTGAACAAGACCGAGTCGGGTGTGCGCCTCACGCACATACCCACGGGCGTGGTGGTCGAGTGTACCGAGGGCCGCTCGCAGCACTCAAACAAGGAAATCGCCGAACAGCGCCTGTACCAGAAAATCTACGAGATGCAAAAAGAGAAAATGGAGTCCAGCATCGCAGCCAAACGCAAATCGCTCGTAGGCTCTGGCGACCGTTCCGAAAAAATCCGCACCTACAACTTCCCGCAGAACCGCATCACCGACCACCGCATTGAGCTGACGCTTTACAACCTCGACCAAGTGCTAGAGGGAGACATCACCCGAATCATAGAGGGCTTGCAAATAGCCGAAAACGCCGAAAAAATGCAGGCAATGCAAGAAGAAGCTTAATCCATTTGGATTGTCAGCCTTGTAAAAAAGCGGTGGTGCCCTATCCTTCAAGCGATGCCACTGTTTTTGTTTCTACAAACAAAGATTCTTCAACAGGCAGGGAACTGTCGGATTTTTTATTTTGTTTAAATTTTTTACCAAAAAACTTAAACAAAAAACCAATACCCCTGTTCCAAATCTGTTGTTCACTAAACGTCAAGCAGGCTTGTGGCAAAAAAAATAATCGTCATTGGTTCGGGTTTCGCTGGTTTGGCCACGGCAAGCTGCTTGGCCAAGCGTGGCTACGACGTGACCGTACTCGAAAAAAACGCCGACCCCGGAGGGCGTGCGCGCAAGTTCGAGGCCGAGGGCTTCACTTTCGACATGGGGCCAAGCTGGTACTGGATGCCGGAGGTTTTTGAAGAATATTTCAATCTCTTCGGTAAAAAAGCCAGCGACTACTACGACCTCGTGCGGCTCGACCCTTCTTACCGCATTTTTTTTGGCAAAAACGATGAGTTGAACGTGCCCGCCGGCGTGGAGGCACTCTGCGAGATGTTTGAGCGGGAAGAGCCGGGCAGCAGCGTGAAGCTCCGCAAGTTTTTGGCGGAAGCCAAGTACAAATACGAAGTGGGCATGGGCGAGTTCGTGCGGAAGCCTAGCCTTTCCATCCTGGAGTTCGCCGACCTACGCATACTGGCCAGCATGTTCCGCCTACAGATGTTCAGTTCACTCTCTTCGCACGTACGTTCGCTCTTCACCAACCGGAAGCTCATCGAACTGCTGGAGTTTCCCGTGCTTTTTTTGGGCGCAACACCCGAAAACACCCCAGCCATGTACAGCCTGATGAACTACGCCGACATGGCACTTGGCACTTGGTACCCGCTGGGCGGCATGACGAAGATTATCGAGGGAATGGTGTCGCTAGCCAAGGAACTGGGCGTGAAAATCCAGCTCGGCGAGGAAGTCAAGCATATCAATGTGCCAAATGGGCATGCCACCAAGGTCATCACCACCAAGGGCGAGTATGCCGCAGACGTGGTAGTGGGCGGGGCTGATTACCACCACGTCGAACAAAACTTGCTGGACGAACGGGTGCGGCAGTACGACGCCAAGTACTGGGACAAAAGGGTAATGGCACCCTCTAGTCTCCTGTTTTATCTGGGCATCAACAAGCGTCTGAAGGGCATACTACACCACAACCTTTTCTTTGACAAAGATTTCAAGAAACACGCAGTCGAGATTTATGACCAGCCAGCTTGGCCGACTGAACCGCTGTTCTATGTCTGCGCGCCCAGCGTGACGGACTCCTCAGTGGCACCAGCTGGCTGCGAGAACCTGTTCGTGCTCATACCCCTAGCACCTGACCTAGAAGACACGGAGGAGATGCGGGAACGCTACTACCACATGGTGATGGAGCGGCTCGAAAACCTGACGGGCCAGGAGGTTCGTACGTCAGTAGTATATAAGCGGTCATTTGCGCACAATGACTTCAAGGCAGATTACCATGCCTTCAAGGGCAATGCCTATGGCCTTGCCAATACGCTTTTGCAGACCGCTTTTTTGAAACCAAGGTTGAAAAGCAAAAAAATAAGCAATCTTTATTATACAGGCCAACTAACTACCCCCGGCCCTGGCGTTCCACCGTCGCTGATTTCGGGGCAGGTAGTGGCGGAGTTGATTGCAAAAGAAAACTAACCTACGCCAGCTATGCTTAATCTGTACAACACCACCTGCCAAGAGTGCAGCCAGCTCATCACCAAGCGGTACAGCACTTCATTTTCGATGGGTATCCGGGCTTTTGACCCTAGCATTCGTATGCCAATTTATGCTATCTACGGCTTTGTACGGTTTGCCGACGAGATTGTGGATACCTTCCACGGCTACCCGAAGGCGGACTTGCTGGAGCGCTTCCGGCAGGACACCTACACGGCCATTGCGGAGCGTATCAGCCTGAATCCCGTGTTGCATGCTTTCCAGGAAGTGGTGCACCGCTACGGCATCGAACAAGAACTGATTGATGCATTTTTGGACAGCATGGAGATGGACCTCCACCACACTTTTTACGGCAGCGATTTGTATGAAAAATACATCTACGGCTCGGCGGAGGTGGTGGGCCTGATGTGCCTGCGGGTGTTCACCGATGGCAATCGGGAACTGTACGACCACTTGAAATCGCCTGCACGTAGCTTGGGAGCGGCCTTCCAGAAAATCAATTTCCTACGTGACCTCAAGAGCGATTTCGACGACCGAGGCCGGGTGTATTTCCCCGGAGTGGATTTCACGAATTTTAAGCCAGAAGACAAGCGGCAAATCGAAATGGAAATCAAAAAGGACTTCGACGACGCCTACATCGGTATTGTACAGTTACCCAAAAGCGCCCGTTTTGGTGTTTACCTAGCTTATGTTTATTACCTAAATTTGTTCAAGAAAATCCGCCGCACGGCAGCCGCCAAGGTCAAAGAGCAGCGCATACGGGTGAACGACGGCAAGAAAATTTACCTACTGTGCAGTTCGGCAGTGCGGATGAGTTTGAATATGCTTTAGCAAATTGTTGGATTGTTATATTGTTACCTCCGCAACGTGAACCACAACAGTCATAACAATCGAACAATCCAGCCACTTAACAACACAACAATGTCAGCAATACAAGCAATCCTCATCACCCTCGCCGCCGTGGGCGGCATGGAGTTCGTGGCGTGGTTCGCCCATAAGTACATCATGCACGGCTTCGGCTGGAAGTGGCACGAAGACCACCACCGTCCCGATTTCAAGGAAGGGCGCTGGTTTGAAAAGAACGACCTGTTTTTCCTCGTCTTCGCAACGCCGGGCATCACCTGCATCCTCCTTGGTACGTTAACGGCGCACACTTGGCTGTTCTTTATCGGCCTTGGCATCACCATTTACGGCGCTATTTACTTCCTCATCCACGACGTTTACATTCACCAGCGGTTCTCGTGGTTCCGGCAGTTGGACTCGAAGTATAGCCGGGCCATCCTGCGGGCGCACGGGTCGCACCATGCCAACCAAGGCAAGCACGATTGCGAGTCGTTCGGGCTACTGTTGGTAAACCCCAAGTATTTCAAGAAAAGGAGCGAGTGGAAGAAGGAGGCAGCCAATGGCAACGTGACTGCTCATTGACCACCGAAACGAACTTAAAACTAAATCGCTACCCGGTTGTGACTGGGTAGCGATTTTTGTTTTACATAAATTGTACATCCGATGACCGACCGACCGATTTACAGGTTCGGCTGGGGGGTCATCCTGAGGTAGTACTTGATGCGCTTATGCCCCTTCGGGAACTTGGCAGGAATGTCCTCGTCCTTGATAGCCGGAGCGATGACCACATCCTCGCCGTTCTTCCACTCTGCTGGGGTAGCCACGCTGTAGTTGGCAGTGAGCTGAAGGCTGTCAATCACCCGCAGTATTTCCAAGAAATTGCGGCCTGTGCTGGCTGGATACGTCAGTGTCATTTTCACTTTTTTATCAGGCCCAATGACGAAGACTGTCCGCACGGTGAATTTCTCGGAGGCGTTCGGATGAATCATGTCGTAGAGTTCGGCCACCTTGCGGTCGGGGTCGGCGATGATGGGGAAGTTCATCGTCACGTGCTGCGTTTCTTCGATGTCTTTCAGCCAGTCAAAATGTGATTCAATCGGGTCAACGCTCAACGCAATGGCCTTGACCCCACGCTTGTCAAACTCCCCCTTGAGGGCAGCCGTGCGGCCCAGCTCGGTGGTGCACACGGGCGTGAAGTCGGCTGGATGTGAAAACAGCAGGCCCCAGCCGTCGCCGAGCCATTCGTGGAAATGGATAGTGCCTTGTGTGGTTTCTGCCGTGAAATCGGGGGCGATGTCGCCCAGTCGGATAGTAGCCATAAATTCAATGTTTTTAAAAATTGGATGTGTGAAAACCGTGAAACAAAAAAGCCTTCCCGTTGGAAACAGGAAGGCTTTTTTTGTTGACAATCAGCAATTTATGCCAAATCAAACAACGGTGAAGTGCCCTCCAAGCAGCTTGGATTGACAACAACAAATGGCAGCGTTTGATATGAGTATTTTCATAAATT
>JALOMF010000537.1 GCA_025455635.1 Saprospiraceae bacterium
AGGGCACGATTTCCGTCTCCGACCGGATGGGCCAAGCATAAGCGTGGAACTTGCTGCCCCGGTCACGGTACTCACCCGTGGACGCTGCTGCCAATGTCAGGTAGGAATCTATCAAGGGGAAGCTATCTTGTTTAAATGACTGGTTATCAGTCGTTTGTTTGATTTGCCTAAATGTTCTGAGGTGTGCGTAGTTCAGCGATTTTGTCAATTAGGGCTTCCAAATCCCAAGCCTTTTCGATGTCAAAATTGCCGACTTTAGTACGCCTCAGCGCAGAAAGATAGCCACCGCTGTTGAGCGCTTTGCCTAGGTCGTAGGCCAAAGAGCGGATGTAGGTGCCCTTGCTGCACCGCACCCGGAAGTTAATTTCAGGAAGCTCGACCCTTGTGAACTCGAACTCGTAGATGGTCACGGGTCGTGGCGCTACTTCGACCATAATGCCCTGCCGGGCCTTTTTGTACAATGGCTGGCCGTCCACTTTTATCGCTGAAAACATGGGCGGCAACTGCTCTAAATCGCCCATAAAAGTCTGGCGGGCAGTCTCCAGCATCTCAGGAGTGATGTGGTCGGTAGGGTAGTGCGCATCCGGCTCCGATTCGGCATCGTAGGATGGCGTGGTGGCGCCAAGGGTGATGGTTCCGGTGTATTCCTTGGGAAGTCCTTGGTAGTCGCCGAGTTTTTTGGTGCTTTTGCCCGTGCAGATGATGAGCAGGCCAGTTGCCATGGGGTCGAGAGTACCGGCATGGCCTACTTTGATGTTTTTCAGCCCAAAGCTGTGCTTCAAGCCAATGCGGATTTTGTTGACAACGTCAAATGAAGTCCAGCTTTGTGGCTTGTCCACCAAAAGACAAGTCCCATCTACCAGGCTTCGACCAGGAAAAGGGTCTTCCATTCGTCAGGTTTTGAGTGAAGAGTCGAGGACGGCTTAGGCCAGTTCCTCTTCCGTGGTGGATACCAGCCCAGGGTCTTTGAAGATGGCCACGATTTCCACAATCAACCCAATCAAAATAATGGCTGGGCCGAGTACCGTGCGACGGGTGCTGTAAATCAGGCTCTCGTCCCAAGTATTGGGGTCGGGCATCTTGCCGCCGCTCATCATTACAAGCCCAAAGCCAATCAGCGCAAGGCCGACAAGCATGAGCATGTAGTTCGTTCTGCCAAAAATCAAGGCTGTGTTTTTGGGCGTGAAAGCAGGGGTTTTGGCCCGCTGCGTGGTAGTGGAAACTTTTGGCGTGGTGGAAACCACAACTTTTTTCTTGGTACTCATTTTTGAATTTTTGTATCCAAATACCCCGGCAATTGCCCAAGGTTCGTTTTTCAAGCAAATTTAGTTTTAGTACATGTCGTCAACCCGCATGCGCAGGTACTTTTTCACGACGTAGTAGGTGCTAGCGAGCATAATCAGGAATCCAAGCACCAGCAAAGCCCCAAACACGATGGCCACCCCTGGCAAATTGATGGCTGACTGCATGTCTGGCACGTTCCTGAACACAAAATAAAGCAGTGCCGTCAATCCAATTATCGCCAACATGCTGCAAAGCACGCCCTGCCTGAAGCTCCGCCGCAAGTATGGCTTGCTGATGAAGCCCCACGAAGCTCCGACGAGTTCCATGTTTTTTATCAAAAAACGATTGGCATATAGCGCCAGCCGAACCGTGTTAAGTATGAGCGCCACTGCGACAAATATGAAAAACAGCCCAAAGCCAAGCACCCAGTACTTTATCTTGTTGAAATTGGCGGCGATGGATTCCGTCACGTCTTCTTTGTAAAAAACATCGTTGACGTAGCTCAGTGTTTTCAAGTCTTCCCGCACCCAGCTCATGCTGTCAGTCTGCATCCACGCCGATTTCACATTGAAAATCAGCACATCGTAGAGCGGGTTGGCCATGTCAAGTTTGCCGAAATCCTGGCCAAATTCCTCCTGCATCATCTTCGCCCCTTCGTCTTTGTTGATAAACTTCGTGAATTCAGGCTTGAAATAGGCGCTTTGTGCCAAGTGCAGCTTCAGCGAATCGAGCTGTGCTGGGGTGGAATCTTCTTTCAGCTCCACGATGATTTCCACCTGCTCCCGCAAGCTCGTCAGCATCTGCTGGCCCTGCACGACCAAGAGGCCAAACAGCCCCAGCAAGAACAGCACCAAGGTCACGCTGACGATGGTATAGAAGTAATTCGGCTTGTGAACGGGCGGTTTTTTCATCCTGAAATGAGGAATGTTTGAAATTCGAGCTAGGATTGAACTGTTTTGCCCTGAATCTCAAAAAATCCGGCGCAAAAATAGAAAAATCCAGCACCTAATTGCCCGATTCCATTTCCTTCATCAAGGTTTCCAACTCCTGCATCAGCTCCTTGGAGTCTTCTTTGATGGATTTGGTCTCCGAGGTTTCGGTAGTAGAAGTATCGCTGACCGAGTCCAGTTCTTCCTTCAATTGCTTTCGTTTGCGCTCCAGTTCCTCGATGCGCTTCACGTATTTTTCGTCAAATTCATTGGCGTTCCGCTTGAGGTTCGAGAGCATGTTGCCGATTTTGTCAACTGCCTTGTCGTACTTGCCCTTGTCGAATTTCTCTTTTTCGGCTTTCAGCAAATCTTTCACTGCCACGCCCACGTCCTTCACCTCGCCTACGATTTTCTTGGCGCCCTGCTTCTCTTCATCGGTGCCGAGGAAGAGGTTGTAAATCAATATGCCAACGACCAAAATGGCCAACAGCTTCAATGCACTCCTAATCATGATAACTGGTTTTAGATTAAAGTTTTAAGCGTTCGCATTTGATTTTTTAAGGAAAAATGGGGTCGTATCGTTGAGCTGCGGGGCGTTGGCCAGTTTGGTGAATTTCTGGCCGATACCCTTCACGAAATCTGCTTTTTCCATCGGCTTGTAATCCAATTTAAGCCGCTTTTTTAACGAAGCTAAATAAAGCGCTGCAATGCCCGCCACCAAATAAGCCGCATAACTGCTCGAAATCCGCTCCTCCACGTACTCGCCGTTTATTTTGCAAAATTGCCCGTTTGCATCCGACACCACGAAGTCAATGCCCGGCTCTGCGTCAATCTCGGCCTTGCGTTCGTCCAAGATGGCCTGCGAGACCACGCCCACGTTCACCACTTCGGGCCGTAGGCTGGGGAAACTATTCGCAGCAATACCAAGCCACGACGAGCCAGTGTCCATGTTCGGCAGCGCTGCAATCAGCACGGCCCCCGACTCCTTCAACCGCCCAAAAACCCGGTCAATCTCCCCTTGCGCAAGGCCTTCCAGCGCAGCGTCACCGGGCAGGTAGGCAATGCTCGCCACCACGATGTCAACCCCCAAATTGGCAGCCGCTTCCAGCCCTTTCAGAAAGTCTTTAACCGTGTTCACCTTCACGATGAAAAGCTCCGCCAAAGGAGCCATGCCGCTCAGTGCGTCCTGTCCAGCGGGCTTGGAGGAAATGACGCTGGTGCATTGTGTGCCATGCCCCCGTTTTCGGTGGGCGTCCTTCACGTCGCCGTTGCCATGCAGCAGCGGCAATTTTGGGTCGAAGCCCGGCGTCGCTGCATTCAGCTTGTGCCCAGCCAAGTTCAGGTGGCGCAGCGCTGGGTGCTCCAAGTCAAGGCCCGTGTCCAGCACGGCAACCTTGATGCCTTTGCCGCCCGTGTCTTGCCATTTCTTGAAAACGGCGTCCTGTATTTGCTGGCTCCAATCGTGCTGTACCATTTGGCTTTTCTGATGAAAATTTTAGCAAAGATGGTTCTTTTCTTCAATAAGTATGGGGTGAAAGCCAAGTGGCGTCACTTCCCAGCTAAGACCGTTTTTTTACCCCCAAAATCGTTGCTTTTCTCAAAATCAACCGTCAATCCATTTTCGCTGAAACGGCAAGTGTACTGCTCCGAGTGCGGGCTTTCAATGTAGCGCAGTTTGAGTTGCAGCGTTTTGTCGTCGAGCCAAGCGTAGCTGCCAGCCACCTTCGATGGCGGTAGCCCATCCATGCTGCCCTTGATGGCGCTGACCAAGTAGGGGCCTTTCTTCTCGGTTGTCGCTTCATGCCAGCCATACTGCGCAAAATCGAGGGTGTGGATTTCACCATT
>JALOMF010000538.1 GCA_025455635.1 Saprospiraceae bacterium
GAAAATCAACCATAAATTCAACGAAAAGCACAGGCTTTTCTTGAGCGCCTATTCAGGCTCGGACGTGTTCGGTAGTGGATTTAAGGAGGAAGGCGACAGCTTCGAGGGCGGGCTGGACTGGGGCAACCTCATCTCCGCTGCCCGTTGGAACTGGCAAATCAACCCGAAAACCTTTGCCAATACGACGCTGACCTACTCGGACTACCAGATAGACATCGGAACCAGCTTTGCCACCAAAGAGCCGGGCGAGCCGACCGAAAAGTTCTCGGCGAAGTACATCAGTGGCATCAAGGACATCGGCCTCAAGTTCGACCTCGACCACATCCCAAGCCCGAAGCACTACCTCCGTTTCGGCGCAGCCGCCACCCACCACACCTACAAACCGGGGGCACTCGTGCTCAAATCCAGTTTAGAGGACGTACAACTGGACACGCTCATCGGCTCGCAAAACACCAACAGCATGGAGTACGCCCTGTACGCCGAGGACGATGTGACGCTCGGTGCGCTGAAGGCCAACGTGGGCGTTCACCTCAGCGGCTTTGCGGTGGACGACCAATTTTACACCTCAGTACAGCCCCGGCTCGGCCTTCGGTATTTGTTGCCAAAAGACGTGGCTCTGAAGGCAAGCTTCGCAACGATGACGCAGTTCATCAACCTGCTGACCAGCGAGGCATTGAGCCTACCCACCGACCTCTGGGTGCCGAGCACCGAGCGGGTGAAGCCGCAGCAATCGTGGCAAGCGGCCATCGGGGCGGCCAAGACGGTGCGGGACGAGTACGAGTTCAGCATCGAGGCGTACTACAAGTCGCTGAAGAACGTGATTTCGTTCCGGGAGGGCGCTTCGTTCCTGCTCGGCCTCGAAAACGACTGGCAGGACAAGGTGACGCAGGGCAAAGGGGAGACCTACGGCGCCGAGTTTTTCATCCAAAAGAAAAAAGGCCGCACGACGGGCTGGATTGGTTACACCCTGTCGTGGAACTGGCGGCAGTTCGACGACATCAACGGCGGCAAGCGCTTTCCATTCCGCTACGACCGCAGGCACGATATTTCGGTGGTGGTGTCCCACGATTTAACGAAGAAAATAAGCGGTAGCCTCGCTTGGGTGTATGGCACGGGCAACGCTGTGACGCTGGAGGTCTTCCAATACAACACGGTGGTGCGCCAAAACGGCGGGAACGGCCTGCCCGAGTTTTATTCCGGCAGCACGGTGGGCACAAATGGCGACAAAAACAGCTTCAGAATGTCGGACTACCACCGCCTCGATGCCAGCATAGAATTCAAGAAAAAGAAAAAATGGGGGCAAGCGGCCTGGGTGCTCAGCGTTTATAACGCCTACTGGAACCGCAACCCGTATTTTATTTTGGCAGATGAGGACTTTAGTTACGACCCCGTGACTGGCCAGGAAACTTCCACTACACAGTTCAGGGAAATCAGCATCCTGCCCATCATTCCGTCCATTGCTTACAATTTCAAATTCTAAAATCGAAACTCCATGCAACGCAACATATTTTCTTTTTTTTGCTCCGCAACAATCGCCATGCTGCTCGCTTCCTGCAACGGGGACAAGTTCTCGCAGGTGGTGGAAATTGACCTGCCTGACCATACCCCAGTGCTGTCCGTCTCAGCTGAGTTCTCGAATTTGGACACCCTGCTTACGGCCTTCGTTTATCACACCTACGCTACCAACCAAGAGCCAGACTCTTCCAACGTGGCCAACGCCACTATCAAGCTTTACGAAGATGGGAACTTGGTCCGGGAATTTGCGCCTAGGCAGTTCGCAATTATCCAAGACAGCTATGTAGCTGACGGCACCGGCTTGTTCAGGTCCGATGGCAGCACCTACCGTTTGGAAGTAAGCGCACCAGGCTATGCAACGGTGTTTGCGGAACAACGGCTACCCCAAAAAATAGAAATCGCAGCAGTAACCGTGAAGCCGGAAAGCGTGCCCGACCCAGACGGCAGCAAACTGGATGAGCTGGTCGTGGAGTTCGACGACCCCGCTGGTGAGGAAAACTATTACTTGCTTGATGCCTTCGAGTATTTCTGTTATTTCGATGGGGCGATGGATACGTTTTGCTACAACAACTCAGTTTATCTGGACAGCTTCGACCCATTGCTGGAATTTTCGCCAAACAACGGATTGATTATCAACGATAAAACTTTTGACGGAAAGCGGGTGACGCTGCGGGCTACTTCTTACAATTCGCTGCTACCAAGCTCGCCAGAAGAGCGGCTCATCGTGCAATTGGTACACCTCAGCCGGGAGAAATACGTTTACCTGCGCTCGCTTGCACAGTACGAGAACGCCGATGGCAACCCCTTCGCCGAGCCAGTAACCGTGCAGGGCAATATCGAAGGCGGCGTCGGTTTGTTTTCGCTGGAAACGATGGATACGGTGCAGGTGCGGCAGTGATTTAGGCTGTTCATGCAGGAAAAAAGCCCTGTTTCGCTAGTTGCAAACAGGGCTTTTTTTTGCCCAAAAACCATCACTGCAAAATCTGGCTTATCAAACTCGCACTAAAAATCGAGAGCAGAAACCAGCCCGTAAGCCCCTCCAAAACGGCCAGGTAGCGGGCCACGCCACGGGCGGGCATGTCGCCGTAGCCGAGGGTCACGAAGGCGTTCATGGAAAGGGCGACGGCGTTCACGAACTGCACCAGCCCACGTCGCAATTTGCTCATTGTCAAGCGATTGCGAAGCTCGGCCATCCATGCTTGCCGCTCCGTTTTTCGCCAAAAACGCCAGCCCGGCGGCTGCCAAAGTGCCGTTCCATCGGAGGGAAAAACAAAGTACAACAGCCCGAAAACGAGGATGACGTACATACTGAAAATCAGCGCCTTGACGGGGTTCGTGCCGTAGTCGCAGAAGGTTTTCAGGAAGCGATTGAGGTAAAGGGTGAAGAAGGTGGAGGTGTTCGGGTTTTGCTGGAAATTAAAGGCGGCCTTGCGGGTTACCATGTCCTTCATCTCGGTGTAGCAGGCGTTGTAGCTCTCCGAGTCGCCGTTGTTTTTGTAGGCCCGCAGGAGTTGTGAGTAATTTTTCAGCAGGTCGAGGTAGGCATCGTCGTACGTGTCGGCGTAGTCCATTTTACCGTTGAAAAAACTGTCCCGGCTGAATTGCTGTGTGAGCTTGTTGCCCGCCAATTGGGGCCAGGGCAGCGAGGTGTTGCCTTCTGGGATGTTTACACCTTTTAGCGCTACCCTATCGTTGAACAGGCAATGATTTACCTGAAATAACTCCTTGATGCTCAGGTCGTTGAACGTGGCAGGCATATTGAAGGTGTCCCGGATAAGCTCAAGGGTATTGAGCGTGGAATTGTTGCCGACCAGAAAG
>JALOMF010000539.1 GCA_025455635.1 Saprospiraceae bacterium
ATTTTTTTCCCGATTTGGTTTTTTTATTTTTTGTTGGGAAATAAATTTCCCAACTACTGGGGGGCAGCCATAACTTTGCAACCCGATTATCGCCCTTCCGTTTGAGCCATTTAAACATCACATTTAAATCAAATCAGCATGTCAGCAGTAGCAGCGCAGCCACTATCCCGATTGGTACTGGAAATGAACGAAAGCGCCACCATCAAAATGGCGCAGATGGCCCGTGACCTCAAGTCAAAAGGCCACGACGTGATTGACCTCAGCCTCGGCGAACCCGATTTCGACACCCCCGACCACATCAAGGAAGCCGCCAAGCGGGCGCTCGACGCAGGGCTCACGAAGTACACGCCCGTGCCCGGCACGCTCGATTTGCGCCAAGCCATCATCAATAAATTCAAGCGGGACAACGGGCTAGACTTTGCCCTGAACCAGATTGTGGTGTCCAATGGTGCCAAGCAGACCATTGCCAACCTCTGCCTCGCCATCCTCGACGAGGGCGACGAAGTCATCCTTTTCGCCCCGTACTGGGTCAGCTACGCCGAAATCGTGAAAATGTGCGGCGGCGTGCCCGTGGAAGTGGGCGCTGGCGTGGAGCACGATTTCAAAGTGACTGCCGACCAAGTGGCCGCTGCCATCACCGACCGCACGAAGGCCGTCCTATTCAGCTCGCCCTGCAACCCGACTGGGTCGGTTTATGGTAAAAAAGAGCTGGAGGAAATCGCAGCGGTCATCGCTCCGCACGAGCAAATCGTTATCATTTCCGACGAAATCTACGAATACATCAATTTCACGGGGAAACACGCCAGCATCGGTGCAGTGGAGAGCGTGAAGCACCGCACGGTGACCGTGAACGGCTTCGCAAAAGGCTTTGCCATGACGGGCTGGCGGCTTGGCTACATGGGCGGCCCGGCGTATTTGGCGGCTGCTTGCGCAAAAATCCAAGGGCAGTTCACCAGCGGTGCCAACTCATTCAGCCAGAAGGCAGCGGCGTTTGCGCTCGAATCCGACCTGGCGCCGACTTGGAAGATGCGGGACGAGTTCCTGCGTCGCCGTGACATCGTGGTGGAACTAATCAGCCAGATTCCGGGCTTCGTGGTGAACAACCCAGAGGGGGCGTTCTATGTGTTCCCAGACATCAGCCACTACTTTGGTAAGTCGGACGGCAACGTGACCATCCGCACCGCCCACGAGTTCTGTGAGTTCCTGCTGCTGAACGCCCACGTGGGCACGGTCGGCGGTGATTCTTTCGGTGCGCCAGACTGCTTCAGGATTTCGTACGCCGCCAGCGAGGAGTCGCTCAGGAAGGCGATTGGGCGGATTGCGGAAGCGGTGAAGAAGTTGAAATAACCTACATTTTGCACAAATGAAAAGGGGACTGCCGGGCGGCAGTCCCCTTTTTTATTTTGTTGAAATGTCAAGATTCCTTAAACCACCCCGCATACATCACATAATTATTGGCGATGCGCTCCACCGTGCCGCTGAACACTTCTGGCGGGATGGCCTTCACTTTTTTGGCGGGCACGCCAGCGTAAATATGGCCCGGCTCCAGCACTGAGTTTTCTAGCACCACTGCGCCTGCGGCAATGAGGCAGTTCTCGCCGACCACGGCATTGTCCATGACGATGGCGCCCATGCCAACCAGTACGTTGTCGTGGATGGTGCAGCCGTGTACCATCGCCCGGTGGCCGATGCTGACGTTGTTGCCAATGGTGGTACCGCACTTGAGGTAAGTACCGTGGATGATGGCCCCGTCTTGTACGTTCACTTTGTTGCCCATGCGGATGAAGTGCACGTCCCCCCTAATGACGGCGGTGAACCAGACGCTGCATTGGTCGCCCATGACCACGTCGCCGATGATGGTTGCGTTTTCGGCGAGGAAGCAGTCGTTGCCGAATATTGGTGTGAAACCCCGGACGGGTACTATCAGTGCCATGCTTTTTTTTGCCGCAAGATAGTCAAACTAGCTTTATGGCTAAACTCAGCTGGCCATTTTCATCCCTTCCCAGCGGCGCAGGTAGCGGAGCTTGTTGGAATCCTTGACTTCTTCGGCCAGCTCGTCGTTGAGTTTTGGAAGGAACATCGGGGAGGCGTCCCGGTCATCGAAAATCTCGACGTTGAGTTCCCTTGCGAAAACCTTTGCCAAGTTGCCGAGGTTTTGGGCATATTTTTCGGGTTTGCCCATGCTCATGAACAGGTCAACGACGGCCGTGCGCACCATTTCGTATTTGTCCACTTGCATCAGCATTTGGCGCTGGGACTTGCCTTCAGGTTTTTTGCCCTGCTGCAGCATGGCGTCCCGGAGTTTTTCGGAGGAATAGCCCAACAGGTCGGCCCGGAAGTTCCACCAATTGGCGGCGCTGCCACCGTTGCGGGCTTCGTAGGTTTCGAGGTGGGCCTGCTCGGAGGCTGTCTGGCAGGAGACCAAGCCCATGACCTTCGATAGTTCAAGCACGGTGAGCACTTGTTCGACGGAAAGCAGGCTGCCCCGTTCTTCGGGGTCTTCGTGGCCGAGCAGCCAGGTGGCGTATTTCAGTTTCACCTTGCTCTTGGAGCCGAGGGTGATGAGCTTCGCAAATTCGATGGAGAGGTAGTAGTCGTCCACCACCACTTCCTTGCTTTGCCGACGGGCAAAGTCCTTGAAATGCTCCGGCTTGCGGATGCCGTCGTGGAATTGATAGACATCGTTCAGCCAGTGGCGGATATTGGTGGCGTACTGCTTGTTCGGCAGGCCGAGGGCTGCGTGAAGGCTGGATGCCAAGACTACTTTTGTTCCTTTTTTGCTAACCAAGATTTGAAGTTCCATCGCAACAAGTTTTGATGATGAAGACTGATTGACTGCTGCTGGTTCTCGTTTTTGCCTGAGCAAGACATTCATAACATATATTTTAAATGTCATTTCATGCTTGAATGTTTGCTGCTTCAATAACCTGTTGCAAAGATGTTTGCTTTGTTTTGAATTTCAAACTTTTAAAACAATTATTTTTAATCAAAAAGGGGATTTTTCTCAAACACATGGGTTTGTGACACTTATTAGGTGATAAAAAACACCCAACCTAGCACGTCCAGCGACACCCAAAACAATGGTGCGCATTTTCGCCTTTGCTGTAATTTGCCATGTTGGTCGAAAATTTGAACACAGTCACCAAGCCAAGCCTAACTTGGCCGCCAAAACAATTTGATACATGATTGAGACTCCACTTGCAAGCATAAGGTTGAACAGAACAGAAAGGCCGAAACTCACCCCAGCCCAACAGGTGCTGGTTGATTACATGAGCCAGATTGGCCCAATCAGCGAGGCGGAAATCCAAACGATTTTTGAGCT
>JALOMF010000540.1 GCA_025455635.1 Saprospiraceae bacterium
GAACCAGCACCTATACAACGCTAAGTAGTTCATTG
Source organism: Saprospiraceae bacterium (assembly GCA_025455635.1). Taxonomy (GTDB): domain Bacteria; phylum Bacteroidota; class Bacteroidia; order Chitinophagales; family Saprospiraceae; genus UBA6168. The sequence goes on from JALOMF010000540.1 coordinate 36, forward strand.
AAATTAGTTAAGATTTCGATTGAAGTCTAAGTTGTTCAAAATCAACGACTTGTGCCTCGTAAATCGTAAATCTAAAATCGTAAATCTACTTAATTTTGGTTAATTAAATCCGCATATTGGCCAAGTGCATTACTTGGCGGGCACGGCTTTTTGAAGCGAGAGGACATCGTTGATGTTCTCGTAAATGATGCCTGCTTCATCCTCTGAGAGGGCAGGGTTCTTTTTCAGGAATACTTCCCTTGTGGGGATTCTAACAAAGTCGAAGTCGATGGCAGGAAGCCCTGCCACGGTGTCCCTTGACTTGCCATTGGCGGTGGGCAGGGCGTAAGTGGCTTGGTCAAAATCTAGTTCATCGGTCGTCACGTTCGTTGGGAAAGCCTCGTCTAGGAAGGTGCCACGGGTTTCGGGCGTGAAGAGCACATCGGCAGCGGGGATCGCCCCCAAGTTGAGGAAGACGCCATTGGACCTGCTTTGCCTCAGCTCGATGTATCCCCGGATGGCCAGGTCAAGACTGGTCAGCACGGAAGCACTGATGATGGGCAAGATGGCCAAGAGGCCCGTCTGCTTTGGCCCGAGGGAAAACACCCCAGTGCGAAAGGTGGACGAGCCACCTATAGACGGTATGGAAATGAGGCTTTTCGGGTTATTGTTTTCGATAGAGCCGTTGTCAAAGACAACCCGAACGTTGGTACCCGGCACGATGGTGCTGTTGCCTGTCGAACTGGTGATGGTCAATAGTGCCTGTAGGTTGATTCGGCGGGTGGGGTCGAGGTTCGTGACAGTCAGGAAGTGTCCAGTAACGATTTTTCGGAAAGGAGCAGTAGCAGGGGTGAGCGGGGTGGTGGTGTCGGCAATTCTAGCCACCAGTAATTCAAAATTGGAGGTTAACATGATTGGTTCTAAAAATTGGGTTTTGCCTACTCTATACACTTTTCGGCGTACGTGCTAAATTTAGTTTTTTGAGTCGTCAATTTAGGGTCTCGACTTAGGGTTTGCAAACCGCTGCAATAATGCAAAAACATCTTGAGTTATTTGCTAATCGCAATATTTATTTTACATTTTTCCTGAAAATTAAAAATATAACAAATGTTTTGAGTTGGGATTCCTATCCGTTGGCTGCTGGCAGTTGTGAAAACCTTGGCCCAAGTCGCTGGGGCTATCATGCCAATTTTATGAACACGACGAGGCCAGTCTTGAAGCTTGCAATGGCACTTCTACTACGGGCGTAAATGCCAACCGGGCAAAATGAACTGGCGAAAAATATTTGTTTCACAAAAATCCTACCTTCGCCAATACACGGGTCAAAACTCACCATCGCCCAATGACCTAAATCACCAAGACGGTATTCTAAATGCCATCAATTTTGCAGCGCACGAAGCCATGCCGGGCGAGCGTCCGCAGGGCTTCACTCCTCATCCTTCAAAATTTCCAAGTTATGAACAAACCACTACGCTTATTCGCAAGCATCCTAATCTTGATGCTGTTCACGTCCTTCCAGGTACTAGCTGCTGGCTTCGATTTGGAAGTAGGCATAAATACCACTAATCCCAACCCAGCCATTTACAGCAACGTGCCCATCACCGTCACGGCCACCAACACAGGCGACCAACCGGGCACGGGCATCCAAATCCGGCTACTGGTCTGCGGCCTCGATGTCGGCAGCTTTGTGCAGCAGGCTGGCCTCGTGTACGCCACCACTGGCACGGCGAGCTTCGGCACTTGGGACTATATCAACCAGCGTTGGGACATCCCCAACCTCGCCCCCGGCCAAACCGCCACGCTGAACTTCACGCTGTTTGCGCTCACCACGCAGCCCCGCAGCATCAGCGTGTTTGCGCAAGCAGCCAATACGCCCGACGTGGATTCCACGCCCAACGCACCCACCGTGGTGAACAACGTCTGGGGTTGTTTTGACAACCAAGACGACGAGGCCGTGCTGGACCTGAACGGTGGCACTAGTCCCGCTTGTGCCATCGCCCCCACTGTTTCCGGCATCACCTGCAACGACAACGGGACGCCTTCAGTCATCTCCGACGACCGTTTCAGCTTCACGGTGAACGCCACCAATGCCATTGCCAGCACAGGCTACCAGCTCTTCCTTCCACAGACGAGCCAAGCCTTCAATGGCACTTACGGCTCGCCGCTGAACATACAGAATGTGCCGATTTCCACCGGAGACCTGACGCTGAACTTCACGGACAATATGAGCGGGAACTGCTCCGCAACGGCCAGCGTGACAGCGCCAGCGCCCTGCTCCACGGGCGGGCAGTTGCCGGATTTGAACGGCATCCTGCACGAAGACATCCCTGCCGAGAACGGCTGCTACACGAACCCCGGCCAGAACTACTTGGTCTATTCCATGCAAATCAACAACACGGGCAGCGTGGCAGCGGGGGCCTTCAAGGTGAAATTCTATTTCTCATTGGACAACAGCCTCTCGGCCAACGACGTGCTTTGGAGCACCGTGAACGTGCCATCGCTGGGCGTTTTGCAGCCCAATGGCCCCGTCTTTGTCAGCCCCAACCAGCCCGTGCCAGCTTCCTTGGCGCCGAATGTTTATCATGTGATTGTCGTCATTGACGCCGACAGCCAAGTGGCGGAATCGAACGAGGCGAACAATATCATACCGCCTTCTCCCGTAAATATTGGCGCACCGGACCTCAGCCTCGACAGCTATTCCGGCCTGCCGAGCACCGTGGCGGCAGGCAGCAACTTCCCCGTGCAGGTGACGCTGAAATACCTCAGCAACGGGTTCCCACAGCCTGCCAACTTTGGTTTTGCTGCGCAAATTTTCTTGGCCGACGTGACGCCGCCCGTCTTGGTCGGCTCGGTCAATTATACCGTCGCCGACTTCGCCCAGTCGAGCACCGTGACGAAGACCGTGAACGTGAACCTGCCCGCCAATACGGCCACAGGCTCCCGTTATTTCCATATCACCGCTGAGTACAATTTCTGTCAAAACCCCACGAACCAATCACTTTACCAGTCCGTCAATGTAACGCCAGCAACTGGCAGCGGCATTGACCTAGAGCTTGCCATGCAGCAGAACACCGCCAACCCGGTCATTTACAGCAATTACACCACCACGCTTACCCTCGTGAACAAAGGGCCGCAAGCGGCAACGGGCGTGAAGGTGAAATGGGCGAAACCTGCGGGCGTGGTCTATACGGGCGGCAATGAATTTACCGCTTCGCAAGGCAGTTTCAACCCGAACGGCGACCAGGTATGGACGGTGGGCAGCGTACCCGCCAACGGCTCGGCCACGCTCACGGTGCGTTATTT